>NZ_JBKGHJ010000746.1:0-2861 GCF_046520365.1 Corallococcus sp. 4LFB | reverse complement strand
TGCGCAGGGCGCGCGCCAGCAGGCGCTGGAAGCTCTGCGGGTCCGCGACGCCCGTGGAGCTGGCGCACGCCTGGCGGAACATCTCCACCGTGTTCACGCCGTGGGTGCTGCTGCTCTCCTGCATCGCCATCAGGCCCACGCGGTCCGTGGCGACGTTGCCGCTGATGGCCAGCATGGGCACGCCGTCCAGGTGCGCGGAGGCCACGCCCGTCAGCGCGTTGGTGGCGCCCGGGCCCGCCGTCACCATGCACACGCCCAGCTTGCCGGTGGCGCGCGCGTAGCCGTCCGCCATGAACGCCGCGCCCGCCTCGTGCGACGAGATGATGAAGCGCATGGAGGCGTGCTTGCGCAGCGCCTGCTGGAACGGGGCGAGGTTGCCGCCCGGGATGCCGAACACCGCATCCACCTCCTCCGCCTCCAGGTGCGCGATCACGCAGTCGGCGACCGTCAGGTCCTCCACCGTCTTGAAGCCCCGCGCGTTCGTGTCCCCGTACATCGGGATCGCATCGCCGTGCCGAGCCTCCAGCGCGTTCGCAAGCCCCGTGGACGGCGCCTCGTGGCGCAGCGCCTCGACGGGCACCTCCGTCCGCAGGGAGGTCGACGTAACGGACTGGAGCTCAACGAGCGAGGAGTTGGACATTGAAGGACGTCTCCAAGGCCCCGGAACCCGTGTGCTCGGCAGGCCGTCTCCGAGTCGCTGCCACCGAGTCCGGGGGGACCTCGATGCGTTGTGACAGTTTTGCGGGGGTGCTGGAAAACTGCATCCCTTTAATAGCGGATAACCGAGCGAGTGTGAAGTAAAATTAGTGGAAAGTTCGCCTGAGGCTGGATTCTCACACTTCGCGACCGGTTACCACGTCTACCCTGGGACGTCGCCGGGTTCACGCGGAGAATGGGGCTCGCGCGCGTACGCAGGTGCAGCAGGAGTGGATCCACGGTGGGCCTGACTGGGGTAGGCTCGTGGGCACGCTGCTACCCGGCCGGAGTCGCACGGGAATGGCGCGCGCACCACAAAAACAACGTGGGGGTTTCATGGCTGAGAATCTGCGGACGGAGTACGGCTTCCGGATCAATGCGCCCGGCTACATCACCCCTGCCGAGGCCAAGGTCTGGTTCGAGGACCTTCGTACCAAGGTGGGTGTGAAGCGGGGGCGCCCCTTCGGGCTGATGGTGGACATCCGCAGCCAGAAGGCGAACCCGCCGGAGACCCAGGAGATCATCAAGAACGCGATGGGCTGGCTCCGGCAGAACGGCATGGTGCGCTCGGCGGTGGTGCTCGACAGCACCGTGGCCCGCCTGATGATGGTGCGCATGGCCAAGCAGAGCGGCGTGTACGAGTGGGAGCGCTACATCGACGCGTCCAAGGACACGGACTGGGAGCACAAGGCGATCGACTGGATCACGAACGCCACGGAGCCTTCGAAGGAAGAGGACGCCGCGGCCTGAGGTGAGTCCCGGGGTGATGGCGGTGGAGGCCCCCTTCGAGAGGCCCACCGCCTCCCCTGCCCGGTCGGGCCCTCCCGTCCCCCCCGCTACCCTCCAGGTCCTGTCCGTGATTCCCGGGTCCCCGCGGACGCCAGGCTGGTTCGGGGCGGTCCTGCTCCTCATCGTTGGACTCCTGGGGCAGGGCTGCGCCGCCCCCGCCGCGCCGCGTGACGGCCCGCTGGCGACGATCCCACCTCCACCGACCGCGTCCCCTCCCCCGGCCGCGCGCGTGCTGCGGGTGCGCGTGTACGCGGACGTGGACCACCGGGCGCGGGTCCTCCATTGGGAGCGGGCCTTCGAGGCGTGGCTCCAGCGCGCGAGCGACGCGGTGCGCGGCCCCCTGGGCGTGACGTTCGAGCTGGAAGCCGCGCGGGCCTGGGACCGGCGCGGCTCCGAAGGCCCGCTGGAGCCGGTGCTGGGGGAGCTGGAGGCGGTGGACGCCGGCGAGGACGTGGACCTGGTCATCGGGCTGGTGGCGGCGCCGGTGTCCTTCGACGGTGCCCAGCACGAGCTGGGCTTCGCGCGCGTGCTGGGGCGTCACTGCGTGCTGCGCGGCCTGGGTGCAGGGCTGCCGGTGGGCGCGCGGCAGCGGCTGGAGGTGGCGGTCCTGCTGCACGAGTGGGCGCACACGTTGGGCGCGCCGCACGTGCGCGATGGACGTGGATGGATGTCGCCGAAGTACGACGCGGGCCAGACGGGGTTCGACGCGCGGACGCTCGCGTTGCTGGGCGCGGGGCTCCGGCACCTGCCCGGGGCGCGCGTGGAGCTGGAGGCGCAGAAGGCCTGGGCCCGCGAGCTGCGTGGGGTGGTGGAGGCCATGACGGGCCCGGCGTGGGAGGGGCCTGAACGGGACTTCCTCCTGGAGTGGACGGAGCGGGTCCGGGCCTCCGGCGTGGTGCTGGGGCCGGAGGGCACACCCCGTTCGCTGACGCCGCTGGAGCGGCAGCGGCTGGCGGACGTCATCGCGCTGGAGAAGGCGGGCCGGCCGGAAGCCGCCGCGGAGGCCCTGGAGCCGCTGGCCGTGCGGCATCCCCATGACGAGCGCGTGCAGTTGCTGGCGTGCTACCTCGCGGTGCACCTCACGCCGGGGCTGGACGCCACGCGTGAGCGCTGCGAGCGCGCCATCGCGCGGTTCCCCGACGAGCCCTCCCTGCGCATGAACGTCGCGCTGCTGCACCTGCACGCGGGCCGCTTCGACGAGGCGCAAGCCAGCCTGGTGGCGGCAAGGAGGAACCTGGAGGCCCGGACGGAAGGCGAGCCCGCGCAGTGGGCGGACCTGGCGGCCCTCTTCCTGCGCGCCCACTGCGTGACGTGGGCGGAGGAGACGGCGGCCCGGGCGCCGGGGCTCGCGGCGTCGGCGGCGGTCCTGGAGCAGG
>NZ_JBKGHJ010000745.1:0-2880 GCF_046520365.1 Corallococcus sp. 4LFB | reverse complement strand
CGCGGCTCCGGTGCCCCCCGCCGACGCGGCGGGCAAGGGGCTGACGCCCAGCCAGCGCAAGGGGCTCGTCGTGGGCGGCGTGGGCCTGGTGTTCGCGGGGCTCGCGCTGGTGTTCCTGCTGCCCAAGGGCGGCGTGGAGGTGCGCAACGCCCAGGAGGGCGAGCGCGTCTACGTGTCCGGCGTGCTGCTGGAAGGCAGCAACGCCCTGCCGGAGGACCCCTCCGGCTGGCTCGTCTCCACGGCGGTGGAGGGCAAGCTGCACCGCTTCGGCAAGGTGCCCAGGTCGGAGCACATCGACCTGCGCACGCTCGCGGACGCCGCGCCCCAGGAGGACGCCCGGGGCACGCTCAGCGTCACCGGCGCCCAGGGCTGCCGCGTCGCGCTGGGCTCGCAGGTGCTCCAGGGCCAGACGCCGCTCGCCAGCCCCATGCCCGCGGGGCGTGAGTTCGAGGTGCGCGTCACCTGCGGCGGCAAGCCGGACGTCGTCCGCTGGGTGATGGCCGTGCCGGGACAGGGCGTCGCGCTCGACGTGCCCTGAGCCGGACGCCATGACACGGGCCGGGGGCCGCCACCACCGGCGCCCTCCGGTCCGCGAGCGGTTGGGGCCCGCGGCTTCTTCAGCAGCAGGTCCTCAGTCGTGGGTCCCCACGTGCAGGTCGCCGTGGCGCACGCAGACCCAGTGGAAGGCGCACGAGCACGCCACCGCGCGGGCATGCGTGCAGCAGCGGCCGCCGAAGTCCTCCGGCAGGGGCTCGCGCTCGGCGGGGGGCGGCTCGGGGAGCTCCTTGGGCGCGCCCCGCCCGGAGTCCGCGGGCACGCTGCCGCAGCAGCCGCGCTGGAGGCAGCCGGGACACAGGGACAACTCGCAGTGCGCGCACCAGTCGAACACCTCTCCGGCGGTGCCACGGCGCTCACAACCTCCACAGGCGTCGAACATGGGCGGCCTCCTTGCTCACTCGCGAACGAAGGTAGAGCAGGGGTCCGACATCACGGGTCGTGCGGGCACGCCTCGCGCTCCGGGAGGAGGGAAGCGACGGCCAGGCGACGCTCGCGGCGCGCACCTTCCACGGGTGGACGGGAGCCAGGCCGCACGCCGGTCCGTGAGCCCTTGCGGCGTTGGCCGGGGATTCGCATGGAACAGGGGCTCACGTAGTTCCGGCTTTTCGGGGAGGACGCAGTCATGCGCAGACACCGCCGCATCATCGGAGTCTTCGGCTCCGGCACGGAGGCCCACGAGGAGTGGGTCATCCCCCTGGCGCGGTGGATTGCCGAGGCGGGCTTCGACCTGCTGACCGGCGCGGGGGGCGGCGTCATGAGCGTGGCCACCGCGGCCTTCGTCCAGGTGGAGGGGCGGCGGGGGGCGGCCATCGGCATCATCCCCGGCACCGTCGGGGCGGATGGCCGCTACCAGCCCCGGCCCGGCTACCCGAACACGGACATCGAGATCCCCATCTACACGCACCTGCCGCTCAGCGGGGAGCAGGGCACGGACCCCATGAGCCGCAACCACATCAACGTGCTGACGCCGCACGCCCTGGTCGCGCTGCCCGGCGGGGCGGGCACCGCGGCGGAGGCCGTCCTGGCGCTGCGCTATGGCAAGCCGCTCATCCTGCACGGGCCACCGGAGGCCTTCCGGCGCTTCCCGGCGGAAGCCGAGCGGACCCTCTCCCTGGAGCGGGTGGCCGAGTTCCTCCTGGCCGCCACCCGCTAGGCGGCGGCCGGGCTGACGGGGGCCGGGCGGGGCGAAGGCGCCCCACGGGGAGGGAAAAGATTCTAGGATGGACGGCGTGGGGCAGGGCGCGCCCGGCAGCAGGACGCCCGGAGCCCTTGCCTCGCCCGCCATCATGATCAACCCCGACTATCCGCTGGCCAGCTGGTTCCTCGCGGTCTCCACCTCGGTCTTCGCGGTCGTCTACGCGCTGCCGTTGCTGTTCGTGCCGCTGCGCTGGGCGCGCTGGTTCGGGTGGGAGCTGCCCACGGGCAACAACGACCTGACGGTCTACTTCGCGCGCTGCCTGGGCGGCCTGGCGCTGTCCGTCATCATCGCGGTGGTGCAGTTCATCCCGGACCCCAAGAGCCACCTGGTCATCTTCGAGCTCATCGGCCTCATTGGCGGCATCATGACCGCGGTGCACGTCTGGGGCGCGGTCATGAAGCAGCAGCCCTGGACGGAGACGGCGGAGATACCGCTCTACGGCGCCGTGTGTCTGGGCGCCCTCTACCTGCGCTACGCCACGTTGTCCTGAGCGGAAAGCCCCCGGGGATGCCCTCCACGCAGCCCATCGATCCCGTCGTCGCGATGCTGGCGCCCTACATGCCGGCGGCCATCCTCGCGCGGCTCGGGAGCCAGGAGGCGGACGCGCTGCCCCGCGCGGAAGGGGTGCGGGGCGCCATCCTGCTCCTGGACATCGCGGGCTTCACGCCCATCGTGGTGGGGCTGAGCGGCGCGGGCCCGCGCGGCATCGACGCGCTCCAGCGCCTCTTGACGAACTACTACACGGAGATGATCGACGTGGTCCGGGGCCACGGCGGGGACATCTACCAGTTCGCCGGCGACTCCATCCTCGCGTGCTTCGAGGCCGCGCCCGGAGAGGCGGACGGCGACGTCGTGCAGCGCGCGGCGGTGTGCGCGCTGAGCGTGCAGCGCAGGCTGGCGCGCTTCGCCCGGCTGGAGTTGATGGGCCAGCGCTTCGGCGTGTCGTCGCGCATCGGCATCGGCTTCGGGGAGGCGACCCGCATCGTGATGGGCGCCACCGGGCTGTGGATGCACCCGGCGCTCGTGGGCGAGCCGCTGGCGCAGGCGGTGGGCGCGGAGAAGCAGGCCACGGTGTCGGAGGTCGTCCTGAGCCCCCGCGCCTGGGCCGCGCTGCCGGAGGCCGC
>NZ_JBKGHJ010000744.1:0-2904 GCF_046520365.1 Corallococcus sp. 4LFB | reverse complement strand
CCCGGGACCCTGCCTGCGCCGCCTGCTTCCGCGCCGGTGCCGCACGCGCCCGCCGGCCATCCGCACGCGTCGGCGCTGACGGCGCCGCCGCTGGCGGTGCTGCCTTACAAGCCGGAGATGCGCCGCCTGGCGCCGAACGTGGTGGCGCTGCGTGTGTCGCCCCAGGCGCGCTGGGTCATCATCCGCTCGGAGAGCGATCTCGAGGTGAGCCGTTCGGAGGAGCTTCCCGGCGAGCCGACCGCCGCGCACTGAGGTGGGGCGGTGCAGGAACGAAGCTCTTTGCAGACAGCCTTCCTTTGTGGTCGAGCACTTCTCCGACGCGGCTCAATCGCCGCCGAGAGCGCGTGCGGAAGGGAGTCTGGAGATGACGCTGGAAGAGCTCGTCGAGCAGGTCGCGAAGCACGTCGCTGCCCAGACCGACGCCATCCATCGAGGCGATTCCAGGACCGGAAACAAGCACGCCAGGAAGTACAACGCCGCGATCGATCAACTCCTGGCCCATGGAGATGCCGGGCGGGATGCACTCCTGGTGCTGTTCAAGCACGAGCGCACGGACGTCCGTGCCACGGCGGCGGCCTTCCTGATCCGCTACCGGACCGCGGAGGCCACGGCCGTCTTGGAGGTGGCAGCGAAAGAGGGTGGCATCGGGGCCATCGACGCGATCATGGCCCTCAAACACTGGAGAGAAGGCACCTGGGCCCTGGATCCGGGATAGCCCTCCACCACGAACCGTGACGCCCTCCCCACCCTGGGAAGGACGCCCGGAGTTCCCGCCACGCTCAGGAACAGCGCCGTCCTACATGGACACGGACTTGGCCGGGTCAATGAGGCTCTGGAGCGGATTCGTCGCCTCTGCGGTCTCCTGCTCCACGTCCGGCTGGTACGCGCGGACCTGCGCCTCGCAGTGGTTGCTCTTGCGATTCTGGTGGCAGTGCCGGATGCCGTACACGTGATGGCACCCGCATGGATCCACTCGCTTCTTGGCGCACAGCGACGGATTGAACACCGGAGCCGCCGTCATCTCCACCGGCCCCGCCTGCAACGACATCGCCAGCACCATCCCCGTCAAAAACCCCATCGCCCACCCCCTTGATGCACGTTGGAGAAATGGGAATGCCGATCGGATGCCGCAACCCCCAGGCTTGTATGAATGCCGCTCCGTGCACTCCCGACCGTTCCTTGCGTCCACCGCACGGGATTTCTCCCTGGCGCACGCCAGGCAGGCAGCCAATCGTGTGTCCAGAACCCGGCACCGTCAGGGATGAGGGAGGGCTTCGTCCCTGCCGCGGGTTCACCCACCTGGGGGATTCACCATGAGCTGGAAGCAACACCTGGAAAAGGTCTCCGAGGGCCACTACGTCCTGCCACGCACCAAGACGATGCGCGTGCACGCGGACCTGTTCCTCTCCGACAAGCTCCTCTGGGGGGAAGAGGGCAACCCGGAAGCCCCCGCGCTGGAAGACGCCGTCTTCGACCAGGTCGTCAACGCCGCCACCTTCCCGGGCGTCACCCGCGTCGCCGTCACGCCCGACTGTCACGTGGGCTACGGCGTCCCCATTGGCACCATCGTGGAGACGGACGGCACCCTGCTGCCCACCGCCGCCGGCTACGACATCGGCTGCGGCATGGTGCAGCTCCAGACCTCCCTCACCGTGGAGGACGTGGCCGACCCCGCGAAGCGCCGCCAGTGGATCAACGAGGTGACCGAGCGCATCGCCGTGGGCGTGGGCGCCACCCGGGCTCGCAAGCAGCGCAAGCTCAACGAGTCCACCGTCAAGGAGGTCCTGCGCCACGGCGCCAAGGCCCTGGGCCGCAACCGCTCCGTCACCGAGCGCGACTTCATCCCCGTGGAGGACACCGGGGTGGACATCCCCGTGCGCGCCTATGACAAGCGCGGACAGCTGGGCAGCCTGGGCGGCGGCAACCACTTCACCGAGATGCAGGTGGATGAGCAGGGCCGCGTCTGGGTGATGCTCCACACCGGCAGCCGGGGCTTCGGCTGGAACATCGCCAAGCACTTCTTCGTGGAGGGCGCCGCGCAGCTGGGCCTCAAGAGCCGCAGCGAGGACTTCGTCTGGCTGGACGCGGACAGCGCCCTGGGCCGCCACTACTGGAACCTGCACAACATGGCGGCCAACTTCGCCGTGGCCAACCGGCTGCTCATCGGCGAGGCCGTGTGCGGGGCGCTCGAGGACGTGTTCGGCGGGACCGCGAGCATCTACTACGAGATCAGCCACAACCTCATCCAGAAGGAGGGCGGCAGGTTCGTCGCGCGCAAGGGCGCCACGCGGGCCTTCCCCGCCGGCCACCCGGCCCTCCAGGGGACGACGTGGGAGGCCACCGGGCACCCCATCCTCATCCCCGGCTCCATGGAGACGGGCAGCGCCATCCTCTTCGCGCAAGCGGGGGCGGAGAAGTCCATCTACTCGGTGAACCACGGCTCCGGCCGGCGGCTGTCACGCGCCGCCGCGCGCCGGCAGCTCCAGCAGGAGGAGACGGACCGGCGCATGGCGGAGGCCGGCATCCTGCTCAACACCCGCACCACGCCGCTGGACGAGTCCGGGCCCTGCTACAAGAACCTGGACGACGTGCTGGCGACGGTGGAGCAGGCCGGACTCGCCCGGGTGGCCCACCGCCTCAAGCCGGTGGCCTGCATCAAGGGCGCGGACTGAGGGTGGACCCCGGAGGGGACTCGTGGGGGAGGCCGGGCGGCGCTAGAGTGGGCGTCCGCCTGGAGCCCCACGCATGCCCCCGTCCCCCACCCCCTCCCGGGAAGCCGAGCTGGCGCGCGCCGAAGCCGACATGGCCCGGCTGGAAGCGCAGCTCGCTGAACAGGTGGCCCGCGCCACCGCCGACGCCGCCGCGTTGACCGACCGGCTTGTCCGCGTGCGCCAGGCCCTGGCC
>NZ_JBKGHJ010000743.1:0-2921 GCF_046520365.1 Corallococcus sp. 4LFB | reverse complement strand
CCGCTGCCCCAGCACCGTCAGCAGCTCCTCCATGGAGCGGAAGCGGTCGCGCGGCTCCAGCGACAGCCCCTTCATCAGCGCGCGGCGCACCCAGGCCGGCACCTTCGAGTCGCGCGGCGGCTCCAGGATGGGCGACGGCGGCAGCACCTGCACCGCCGCGGCCTCCGTCACGCCCGGCTCGTCATCCGCCCCGCCCCGGGCCCGCAGCTGGGACGCCACCCGCGACAGCTCGTCCGGGTCGAACGGGCGGATGCCGTACAGCGCGCGGTACAGCGCCGCGCAGAAGCTGAACTGGTCCGACCGCGAGTCCAGCAGCTCGCCCCGGAACTGCTCCGGCGACATATAGGCGGGCGTGCCCATCACCAGCCCCGCCTGCGTGAGCTGCGAGTTCAGCGGCGAGTCATCCCCCACCGGCCGCGTGCGCTCGCCGGCGTCCTCGTCGTCCTCCGCCTCCCCCATGGGCCGCGCCAACCCGAAGTCCGTGACGTAGACGCGCCCGTCCTTGCCCACCAGCACGTTGGCCGGCTTGAAGTCGCGGTGCACCAGCCCCGCCACGTGCGCCGCCTCCAGCCCCCGGCCCGCCGCCAGGTACTTGTCCAGGAGCTCCTGCCACGTCCGGGGCTTCGCCTTCGTCCAGTCGCGCAGCGTGCCGCCGTCCACCAGCGCCATCGCCACGTAGATCTGCTGCTCCCACTGCCCCACCTCGAAGACGGGGATGACGTTGGGGTGGGAGATGCGCGCCATGGCCTGCGCCTCGCGCAGCAGCCGCGCCCGCCCCTGCTCCAGGTCCTCGTGGCCGCCCTTCACCCGCAGGAGCTTCAGCGCCACCTTGCGGTCCAGGTCCGGGTCATAGGCGGCGTACACCACCCCCATGCCCCCCTGCCCCAGCACCTTCAGAGGGACGAACCGGCCCACCTGCCGCGACGAAAGGCGCTGCGACTCGCCCCCCGCCCCACGCGAAGGCGCCGAGGACTCCGCCCCACCCCGCCCCGTCGAGGGTGCTTTGCCTCTACCCGTACCGTAGGATTCCCGCGACGTCGAAACGCGCGGTGCGGAGCCAGGCGCCGAAGGCCCGTCGTCCCTGTCATTCCGGTTCGCCATGGGTCCAGTGTACCCCTCAGTCCAGGATTCCATGGTCTTCGGCCGGGGCGCCTGTCCGGTTGCGTCGGAAATCGCGCGTTCCCGTCAGATCCTGCAATCCGGAAGCAACCCCTGAAGTCTCCCGCGGATAATGCGGGAGGAAAAAGACCCGGAAGCGACAGGAGATGCCCGTGGCCCTCAACATTGGCTCCAAGCTCGATTCGGTCATGGCTCGCATCCGCCAGGCCCAGGAGCAGGCCCGCGCGGAGATGGCGGCCGCCGCCCAGTCCGTGAAGGAGCCCCTTCCGGACTCACCGGACGCCAAGCCGCTCAACGCCGCCGAAGGGCGCTACCTGGACTCCTTCGAGGAGGAGCGCGCCAAGAAGATGGGCCTGCCGTCCCTGGCCGCCCCCCCGCCTCCGGGCACGGACGTGACGGCCCAGCCCAGCGCGGTCCCCGCCAACCTGGCGACGGAGGCCCAGAAGGAGGAGGGCTGGAACGCGCCCCAGACCACCGTTGCCCAGACGAGCAAGAAGGGCTGCGCGGAGGCCACCCTGACCTACCTGGAGCAGGCCGGCGCGGAGGAAGCCGCCCCGCTGACGCAGCAGGAGGCCCGGGAGAATGTGCGTAACAATGCGGACACGCTGGCCACGTCGGAGACGGCGGGCGTGAAGGACCGCGTGCAGGTGAACCTGGACGACGGCGCGACCCCGGATGAGATGGGCGCGATGCTGGGCTCCATGGGCATCAAGGTCACCAACGGCTTCGACTCGTGCGACACGGACGCGCTCAGCGGCGCGCTGAAGCGCGGGCAGATGGCGCTGGCGCTGGTGGACTCCAACGCGCTGCTCAACACGACGCTGGAGGAAGGCAACAAGGGCCCGGAGAGCGGCGAACTGCACTGGCTCACCATCGACGGCGTGAACCCGGGCCTGACGGACAGCACGGACGACGACCTCTACCGCGTGCGCGACCCCGTCAACGGCGCCTACTGGGTGAAGGCCAGCGACCTGAAGAAGAGCATCGATCAGGCCCAGGAGAAGCACGACAGCGGCGGCGTGATGACCGTGAAGAAGGACCGCACCGCGAACACGAAGGAAGAGCGTGAGGCCCTGGCGCGCACGAACCTGAAGCACACCCAGCCGCTGGGCAAGGGCAACGGCGGCGCCAGCCGGCGCCTCAGCGTGAGCGAGTCCAGCTAGGCCCCACGCGCAGCTCCCGCATCACCCCAACGCCTTCCCCCAGCCACCGCGCAGGGGGAAGGCGTTTGACTTTCCGTGGGCCGGCCAGGTCGGCCCAGGTTCGTGGGCAATCCTTGCGACCCGGAATCCTCCACGAGGACGCGGGCCTCGCGGAGCGCAGCGACGCGCCGCGGCGGTGTGCGCAAGGGGGTGCCAGGACGACCCTTGAGGGGCAGAGGCCCCGCGGGGAGCGGCGACGCCCGATTGGTCCGACTCTCGGACCACGAGGTCCTCAATCGAAGACCAAGTCAGAGCCGCGAACCGAGGCGTCTGCCGGGAGCGAAGTCCACCAACTGGTCCGACTGTCGGACCAGTTCGCATCGCCCGGCGCCGGAGGGCGCATGCCCCCCACCACGAGCCAGGTGGAGGGAGCCTTCCCGCTAGTGTCAGACCCATCTGGTTGGATGGGCGAAGCATGGGCGAGAGGGGTGGCGCGGATGGTGAGGGTGGGACTCGTGGCGTACGTGGAGGAGCAGCTCGAGCAGGACATCGCGCTGGGGCGGCTGCCGAGGAACGGGCGGCTGGCCTCGGAGCGGGTGATGGCGCGCTGGTATGGGGTGAGCCGGGGCACGGTGCGCGAGGCCTTGCGGCGGCTGGCGG
>NZ_JBKGHJ010000742.1:0-2921 GCF_046520365.1 Corallococcus sp. 4LFB | reverse complement strand
CCCCGTGCGGCCCCGCCGCGGCCCTGCCGCCGCGCCGGCGCCGGAGAAGCCCGCGGAGAAGCCGGGCCACCTGGTGACCAGCCCCTTCGTGGGGACGTTCTACCGGACCCCCGCGCCGGACCAGCCCCCGTTCGTGGACGTGGGCACGATGGTGCGCAAGGGCCAGGTGCTGTGCATCGTGGAAGCGATGAAGTTGATGAACGAAATCGAGTCCGAGGTCTCCGGCCGTGTCGCCGAGGTCCTCGTGGAGAACGGTCGCCCGGTGGAGTTCGGCCAGGCGCTGTTCCGCATCGAGCCGGCCTGAGTCTCACTTTGTCAGGCGCGTCCGGCCCATTCCCGGGCGGGACGCGCCTCAAGGCCCTCGCGAAGGAGCACGGCCGTGTTCAAGAAGGTCCTGGTCGCCAACCGCGGGGAGATTGCCCTGCGGGTCATCCGCGCATGCCGTGAACTGGGCATCGCCACCGTGGCGGTGCACTCCACCGCCGACGCCCACGCGCTGCACGTGCGCTTCGCGGACGAGGCCGTCTGCATCGGGCCGCCTCCGTCCAAGGAGAGCTACCTCAACGTGCCGCAGCTGCTCTCCGCGGCGGAGATCACCCGCGCGGACGCCATCCACCCGGGCTACGGTTTCCTGTCGGAGAACGCCGAGTTCGCGGAGGTCTGCGAGAACTGCAAGATCCGCTTCATTGGCCCGCGTCCGGAGATGCTGCGGCTGATGGGCAACAAGGTGCGCGCGCGCGCCGCGGCCCGCGAGGCCGGCATGCCGCTGCTCCCGGGCAGCCCCGGCACGGTGAAGGACCCGCGCGAGGCGGAGGCGTTCGCGAAGGAGATCGGCTTCCCGGTCATCCTGAAGGCGGCGGCGGGCGGCGGCGGCAAGGGCATGAAGATCGTCCGCGAGCCGGGTGTGCTCGCGCAGGCGTTTTCCACCGCGCAGGCGGAGGCCCTGGCCAGCTTCAACAACGGCGACCTCTACATCGAGCGGTACGTGGAGAAGCCGCGCCACATCGAGATTCAAATCGTCGCGGACGAGCACGGGAACATCATCCACCTCAACGAGCGTGAGTGCTCCGTGCAGCGGCGGCACCAGAAGCTCATCGAGGAGAGCCCGTCGCCCGCGCTCACGCCGGAGCTGCGCCAGCGCATGGGCGAGGTGTCCGTCGCCGCGATGAAGAAGCTGCGCTACAACAACGTGGGCACCATCGAGTACCTGCTCGACGAGCGCGGCGAGTTCTACTTCATGGAGATGAACACGCGCATCCAGGTGGAGCACCCCGTGACGGAGCTGGTCATGGGCGTGGACCTGGTCCGTGAGCAGATCCGCATGGCCTACGGGCACCCCCTGCGCTTCAAGCAGGAGGACGTGCAGATCCGCGGGCACGCCATCGAGTGCCGCGTGAACGCGGAGGACCCCGTCACCTTCGCGCCGTGGCCGGGCAAGATCACCGGCTACAGCGTGCCGGGCGGCTACGGCGTGCGCGTGGACTCCGCCGCGTACGAGAACTACACGGTGCTGCCGTACTACGACAGCCTGCTGTCGAAGCTCATCGTGCACGCGGAGGACCGCGAGACGGCCATCCGCCGCATGCAGCGCGCGCTCTCCGAGTACGTGGTGGAGGGCATCCGCACGAACATCCCGTTCCACCGGGCCGCACTGGCGGAGGAGTCCTTCCAGGAGGGCAACTACGACACCCGCTTCGTGGAGCGCCTGCTGGCGAGCGAGACGGGTTCGCGCCGGCTCAAGAAGGCCGTGGAAGAGACGCCGTAGCGCTCACCGCGAGGACGTGGAAAACCCGCCGGGCGTGCGAGCGTCCAGGCGGGTGATCCAGCCCCGGGGGATGGCAGGCTGTTTCTTGACCCGCGTCGGAGGATTCCGTTAGCCTCCGAAGCTCCCCCCCAGAAAAGGACTGAAACCCGCGAAGTTCCTCGGGGTTTCTGCCTGCCGGAAGCGCACGCTCGATGGACAAGAACAAGATCATCGAAGCCGCCGCGAAGCTGGTCGCGAAGGGCGCGTACGACAAAGCCATCAAGGAGTACCAGAAGGTCCTGGAGGTCGACCCGAAGGACATCCGGGTCCTCCAGAAGATGGGGGAGCTGTACCAGAAGAAGAACGACAACGCGCAGGCGGCGCACTTCTTCACCAAGGTCGCGGAGAGCTACTCCTCGGACGGCTTCTTCCTCAAGGCCGTCGCCCTCTACAAGCAGGTCCTCAAGCTCAACCCGAACCTGCTGGAGGTGAACCTCAAGCTGGCGGAGCTGCACCAGCAGCTGGGGCTGATGTCGGAGGCGATGGCGTACTTCCAGATCGTCGCCAACCACTACGACAAGGCGGGCGACACCCGGTCGAGCCTCGACACCCTCAAGAAGATGGTGGATCTCGACCCGGAGAACGTGGCGTCGAAGATCAAGCTCGCGGAGCTGTACGCGCGCGAGAACATGACGAAGGAAGCGGCGCAGGAGTTCAAGCGCGCCGCGGAGTACCTCAAGCGCAACGCGCGCGCGGATGACTGGCTGCGCGTCGCCGAGCGCCTCTCCGCGCTGGAGCCGGACAACCTCCCGCTCGCGAAGGAGCTGGCCGCGTCGTACCTGCAGCGCGGCGACCAGAAGCGCGCGCTCGCCAAGCTCCAGGTCTGCTTCAAGGCGGACGGCCGCGACGTGGAGACGCTGACGCTGCTGGCCCAGGCGTTCCAGGGGCTGGGCCAGGTCTCCAAGACGGTGTCCGTCTACAAGGAGCTCGCGAAGATCCACCAGGAGCGCGGCCGCACCGCCGAGTCCGACGGCGTGTGGACGCAGATTGAGCTGCTGGATCCGCAGGACCCGGATCTGCTCGCGCGCCGGGGGCCCGTCGCGGAGCCCGAGCCGGAGCCCGCGCCTGTCGCCGCGCACCCTCACGCCGAGGAGGCCGCGCCCGCGTGGAGCGCTCC
>NZ_JBKGHJ010000741.1:0-2930 GCF_046520365.1 Corallococcus sp. 4LFB | reverse complement strand
CCGAGCACGCGCCCGCCGCTCACCAGCGGCACCGAGGCCCACGCCGCCAGGGTCCGCTCCAAGGACAGCTGCGCGAGGCGCGGGTAGCGCGCCATGCACTCCGTCCACGAGCCCAGCGCACAGGGCTCCCGCGTGCGCGTCACGTCCGTGAGGGGGCACGTGGCGGAGACCTCGAAGCGCTGCCAGCCCTCCAGCTCCCCCGGGGAGAAGCCATGCGCGGCGGCGCGCTCGAAGACGTCCAGGGCCGCGCTCACGGGCACCACCACCAGGCCGCTGACGGCGCCCATCGCCAGGGCGCCCTCGCGCGCGGCCACCTCCACCACCTGCGCGGGGGTGAGCGCCTCGGAGAGCGCGGCGGTCATCGCCTGCAGGCGTTCGGTGCGCCAGGCCGCGGTGGTCCACGCGGCGCGGCGCATGCGCACGAGCTCCGTCACGTCCACCGCGAAGGCGAGCACGCCCTCCACCTGGCCCTTCGCGTCGCGGCGCGGCAGCAGGGAGAGGTTGAAGAACAGCTCCTCGTCGGTGGGGCGCGCGCGGGCGGACGCTTCGCGCAGGTGCAATGCCTCTCCGGTGGTGAAGACGCGGTCCCAGGCCTCGTGCCAGCCGGGGCCTTCCAGCAGGGGGCAGGCCTCGCGCAGCGGCAGGCCCACCTGGCCGCGCGTGTCGAGCAGCGTCAGGCGCGTGGAGGTGCTGAACTCGATGAGGTGGGCGGGGCCGCGATAGAGGCCGAAGAAGGCGGGGAGCTGTTGAAGCAGCTCATGCAGCCGCGGGGGCACGCCGCCGGGCGCCGCCACCCACCCGGCTTGGGCATCTTTCATGTGTATAGCCCCCCCCACCCCGGCGGAAGGCAGGGCCTCCCGGCGAGAAGAGGTGGCCATCAAACACCCGGACGTGCCGCATGGCACGAAAAGCAACGCAGCCAACCTGCCAGGTGTCATGGGCTGAGCGCTCCCTGGCGCTGCTGGCGTCCAGTAGCGGGCATCCGTCCCGGCGGGCGCGGAAACGCTCCCGGGCGCCGGGCATCGACTATGTCGGATGCCCGGCATGCCCTCCTCTCCTCCTGATTCGCGGCCCCTCGTCGAACTGCGCGCCGTCACCAAGTCCTACGCGGAGGGCGACTCCGTGCGCGAGGTGCTCTCCGGCACGTCGCTCGCCCTGCACCGGGGCGAGTTCGTGGTGCTGCTGGGGCGCAGCGGCTCCGGCAAGTCCACGCTGCTCAACCTCATCAGCGGCATCGACCAGGCGACGCACGGCGAAATCCTGGTGGAGGGCCGCGACCTGGGGCGCCTCCCGGAGCGCGACCGCACGCTGCTGCGCCGCGAGCGCATCGGCTTCATCTTCCAGGCCTTCAACCTGCTGCCCACGCTGACGGTGGAGGAGAACGTGCGGCTGCCGCTGGAGCTGCTCGGCCGCTCCAGCGCGGAGGCCAGCGCGCGGGCGCGGGAGCTGCTGGGACGCGTGGGGTTGGGTGCCCGCGCGAACAGCTTCCCGGACCGCCTCTCCGGCGGCGAGCAGCAACGCGTGGCGGTGGCGCGAGCGCTGGCCCACGCCCCGCCGCTGCTCCTGGCGGACGAGCCCACGGGCAACCTGGACGAGGAGACGGGCGGACAGGTGCTGGACCTGCTGGAAGGGCTGACGCGGCAGGGCAACGCCTGCGCGCTCATCGTCACGCACGAGCCCGCGATGGCGGCGCGCGCGGACCGCGTGCTGACCCTGGAGCATGGACGGCTGGTGGACCGCCCCGGCGGGCGCGGCCGGGGGACGGCGTCATGAGGACGCTGCTCGCGCGCTCCAGCCTGCGGCACCTGGGCGGACACCCGTGGCTCACGGCGCTGTCGCTGCTGGGCATCGCGATGGGCGTGGCGGTGGTGGTGTCCATCGACCTGGCGAGCGGCAGCGCGCTGCGCGCCTTCGAGCAGTCCACGGACGTCGTCGCGGGCCGCGCCACGCACCAGCTCATCGGCGGCACGTCGGGCCTGCCGGAGGGCGTCTACACGGCGCTGAAGCTGCGGCCGGACGCGCCCGACGCGGCGCCCGTGGTGCAGGGCTTCGTGCAGGTGGAGGGCGGCAACCACCGCACGCTCACGCTGCTGGGGTTGGACCCGTTCGCGGAAGCGCCCTTCCGGGACTTCTCCACCGGGGGCGCGGTGGGCGACGTGGGCGCCCTGCTCACCCAACCCGGCACGGTGGTGATGGGCGCGAAGACGGCGAGGGCCCTGGGCGTGAAGGCCGGGGACACGCTGCCGGTGATGGTGACGGGGCTGCGGCGGGAGCTGCGCGTGTCGGCCCTGCTGACGCCGGCGCAGGAGACGACGGAGCGCGCGCTGGAGTCGCTGCTCATCGCGGACATCTCCACCGCGCAGGAGGTGCTGGGGATGGAGGGCCGGCTGACGCGCGTGGACCTGCGCCTGAAGGGCGGAGAGGCGCAGGCCGCGACGCTGCGGGCCGCGCTGCCGCCGGGCGCGGAGCTGGTGCGGACCTCCGGGCGCGCGGGCACGGTGGAGCAGATGACGCGGGCGTTCCGCACCAACCTCACCGCGCTGTCGCTGCTGGCGCTCGTGGTGGGGATGTTCCTCATCTACAACACGATGACGTTCTCCGTGGTGCAGCGGCGCGGGCTGCTGGGCCGGCTGCGCGCGGTGGGCGTGACGCGCGGGGAGCTGTTCGCGCTGGTGCTGGGGGAAGCCCTGATGCTGGGCATCGTGGGCACCGCGGCGGGGCTGCTCCTGGGCATCCTGATGGCCAGCGGCCTGGTGGGCCTCATCACCCGCACCATCAATGACCTGTACTTCGTGGTGAACGTGCGGCGTCTGTCATTGGAGCCGTTCACGCTCATCAAGGGCCTGAGCCTGGGCCTGGGCGCGACGGTGCTCGCGGCGCTGGTGCCCGCGTGGGAGGCGGCGCGGGCGGCCCCGGTGACGGCGCTGCGG
>NZ_JBKGHJ010000740.1:0-2938 GCF_046520365.1 Corallococcus sp. 4LFB | reverse complement strand
CCAGCTCGTCGTCCGAGGGGTGCGTGTAGATGACCGTGGAGTCGATGCTGCGCTGCCGCGCGAAGCGCTGGGTGAGGCGAATGTCCTTCGTCCGCCGGTACACCCCGGTGCACGCGGTGTGGCGCACGGCGTGGAAGTTGAGGTGCCGCTCCAGGCCCGCGCGCTGCTGCCACACCGCGAAGCCATGGCGCACCTGCCGCGTGGAAAGGCGCAGGCCCTTGCGGCTCAGGAAGAGCGGAGCCTGGGGGCCCACGTCGTGCCCCAGCGAGCGCTTCAGGCGCAACAACTTCTCCAGCTTCGCGCGCACCGTGTCCGAGAAGACGACTTCCTGGGGGCCCGGGTGCCGGCGGCAACCCTTGAAGACGCGCAGCGGTACGTGCCGGCGTGCGCGTCCGCGCTCGTCGAAGATGTCGCCGACGTTGAGGGCCACCAGCTCGTGCTCGCGCAGGCCCGATGCCAGCGCGAGGCTGTAGAGGCAGTGGTCCCTGAATCCCTCCTTGTGCAACCCCGTGGTGCGCAGCAGCAACGCCACCTCCTTCTCCGTGAGAGTGCGGGGTGCGCGCGCGACAGCAGCATAGGCAGACATGGAGACTCCTTCGTGAAGAGGACGCGGCCATGCACGCTCTGTCGCCCCCACAAGACAAGTCATTAACCACGCTGCGCATTCTTGAGTCGGGCCCCGCGCGGCCTCGGCGTTTCCCCGAAAGGAGTCGCTGTGCATCCGCTGGCCCATTTCAACTTCGAGACACACCGCATCCGTGTCTCCATGGACGAGCGGGGTGAGCCATGGTTCGTCGCCGCCGACGTCTGCGCGGCCCTCGGCATCGCCAACAGCCGGGACGCCCTGAGCCACCTGGAGGCGATGAAAGGGGTGTCGGCCCTACCACCCCCCTGGCGCTCTCCAGAGCCATGGTTAAAGACGTCGCAGCTGACCTTGAGCATCGTATGTCCAGCCCCCCATACGGACGCTTGGCCAGAGGACGAGGTCGATACGCACGTGGTGCGTACCAAGGAAGGCGGCTCAAACGGTACCCATCATCAACACCATGCATGATTACGACCACCTCGTCGCGACGTACTGGCTCGGCGCGTACACCGCTCTCGCGTGAGGACTCGAACGGCCCTCTACGAAATCACCTCGACTGAAGTCCTGCAGCGCGGCATCAGGTGCGGCAGAGACAACCGCCTTGCCCTCGACCCTCAGGAGGTGGGCGTCGCCCGGCGAGGGGACGCGGATGACAGCCTCGTCCAACTGCCCCCCTGCCCCGCCTGCCGATCCACCGAGTTCCTCACCCGCGCAGCCGAGCGCGAGCCGGGGCACCCCGTCCCAGGCAGCTTCGGGCACCTGCACCGGCTCCTCGTCGCCCACCTCCATGCCGAGCTGGTCCAGCGCGGGCGCCTGCACACGGTGCTCAAGCCCAAGGGGGGCAGCGCCGGCAAGGTGCTGATGCGGCCCCTTTCTCAGGAGGCTCGCGAGCGCTGGCTCCCCCAGGGCCTCCGAATCGCGGTCCCCGCCGACGAGCAGCCCCGCGCCCCTGAAGAGTCCAGTCAATAGACATACACTGTCGGCAAAACAGTCCCTCGCGCCGCGATGCCCCGGGGCGTCGCGAATCCCTCGTTCCTCGACTTGCTATGTCCCCAAGACAGAGCGTGTATGTCTTCACGCGCCGCCTACTGCGCGCCAGGGAGACACGCATGTTTATCGGCACTGACACCACCTACATCGGCAATGAAATCCCCGGGCTCCGGGGGCAGAGGGTCCGCATCTTCGCGGTGTTGCGAGGCAGCCTCCGCCCCGACGCCAACCCGGACGCGGACGACTACTACGTGAATGACAACGAAAAGCTGGCGCGCCTCGGGGGTGTAACGGCCGAGGACTGCATCGACGCGGCTCCCATTCACCCGGACGGAACCACCTCCTTCGTGCATGTCGACCCGCGCGCCATCGATTTGGAGTGCTTCGCGCACCTGAGCAAGCCCAACGAACAATGACTTGTCATACGCGCAAAACAGAGCGCGTATGTCTCACGCGCGCCTCCGAAAGCGTACGAAAAGACGAAACAATGACACCCCGCAAGCCCCGCCCCGCCACCGCCGCGAAGCCCACCCGGGCGCCCGAAGAAGTCCTTGAGCGCATTGCACGCCAATCGCTCAACATCGAAACCCTGAAGACACGCAACAGCGACAGCCTCGACTTCCACGACGTGGCGGTGTGGGGCCTGAAGGAGGCCCTCGAAGCGGCCTATCAGGCCGGCCTGAGCGCCGCCAACAGCGCCCGCAGCAAGTAGCACCTCCTCTCACCACCCACGCCCCGCCCAGCGGGGCACCAGCGCATGAGGGACACCGGGCCGCCCTCGTGAACGGCAGACGTGTACCCACGGCCCGGAAAGGAAAACAGCACCATGTCCCGCACCACCGCCCCGAAGAAGAAGCTGGAGTCCATGAACCTGACGGAGCTGCGCGCCCGCTACCGCGAAGTGGTGGGCGAGGAGACGCGCAGCCCGAACAAGAAGTTCCTCATCCGCCGCATCGAGGAGTCTCTCGCCGCCAAGAAGCGGCGCAGCCCCTCCCGCCGGGCGACGGCCACCGCCCCCAGCGCGCCTCCGGCGCCTGCCGCACAGCCCCCCACGTCGGTCGAGGGCACGCAGTCTGCCAACCAGCGCGGGCGCTTCGCCGGCATGTCGCTGGAAGCGTTGCAGGCGAAGTACCGCGAAGTCGTGGGCGCCCGACGGGCAGCAGCGACATCCCCTACCTCAAGTGGAAGATTCGGGAGGCGGAGGCCGGACGCGTGCCGGTGGGTCCCCGTCCCGAGCGCGAGGTGAAGGTGCGCGAGGACGGCAAGCGCGTCATCCCCCTCTCCTTCGACGCGGAGGACTTGGCGGCCCTGGACAAGGCCTGGCGCGACGCGGGCATCCCGAGCCGGACTCGTTTCTTCAAG
>NZ_JBKGHJ010000073.1:0-22994 GCF_046520365.1 Corallococcus sp. 4LFB | reverse complement strand
CTGCCGGGCGAGCCCCGCGACGCCATGGTCCAGGGCCTGGCCGAGGTGCGCGGGCGCCTGGGCGAGGTAGGGGCCGCCCACCGCGCGGCCGAGACGGTGCTGGAGCTGCTGCCCCCGCGCGCTGTCACCTGAGGCGTCAGAACCGACCGGGTTGGCGCCGGTTCTGCTGTTCCGGCGCCGGGTTTGGGGTATGTCCGCCGGGTCATGAACCGTGCGCTGGTCTGCATCCCCACCTACAACGAGCGGGACAACATCGGCCCCATCACCCAGGCGGTGCTGGCGGCGGACCCCCGTGTGGACATCCTCGTCGTCGACGACAACTCGCCCGACGGGACGGGGCAGCTCGCGGACGCGCTGGCCGCGAAGGACCCACGCGTGCGGGTGCTGCACCGCGAGAAGAAGGAGGGCCTGGGCCGCGCGTACCTGGCCGCCTTCCGGTGGGCCCTGGCCGAGGGCTACACGTACATCCTGGAGATGGACGCGGACTTCAGCCACGACCCGCGCTACCTGCCCACCTTCCTGGACGCCGCCGAAGGTGGCGCGGACCTGGTGCTGGGCTCGCGCTACGTGGCGGGCGGCGGCACGGTGAACTGGGGCGTGGGCCGGAAGATCATCAGCCGCGGCGGTTCGCTCTACGCGCGCAGCATCCTGGGCGTGGACGTGCGCGACCTCACCGGCGGCTTCAAGTGCTTCCACCGCCGCGTGCTGGAGAGCATCCACCTGGACGAGGTGCGCAGCACCGGGTACGCGTTCCAGATTGAGTTGACCTACCGCACCCTGCGCAAGGGCTTCACCGTGCGCGAGGTCCCCATCGTGTTCGAGGACCGGCGCGTGGGGCACTCGAAGATGAACAAGAAGATCTTCGTCGAGGCGCTGGGCATGGTGTGGAAGCTGCGCTTCACGGTCTAGCCGCCATGTCGATGTCCGGAATGGTTTCCACCTTCCTCGTGTCGCTGTCCGCCATCTTCTTCGTGGTGGACCCCATTGGCGTCGTGCCGCTGTTCCTGGCGATGACGGCGGGGGACACCAAGCAGCAGATCCGAAGCACCGCCCTGCGCGCCTGTCTGGTGGCGTGCGGGCTGATGCTCTTCTTCGCCGTCTTCGGCCGGGTCATCTTCCAGGTGTTCGCGGTGTCGCTGGGCGCCTTCCGCGTGGCGGGCGGCATCCTGCTGCTCATCACCTCCCTGGACATGCTGCGCGCCCGTCCGTCGTCCACGCGCACCAGCCCCACGGAGGAGGAAGAGGGCGTGGTGAAGGACGACGTGGCCATCGTCCCGCTGGCGATTCCGCTGCTCGCGGGGCCGGGCGCCATCGCCACGGCCATGGTGCTGATGGCGCGCTCCGGGACGTCCTTCGTCTCCGCGCTGCCGGTGGTGGCCGCGGTGGTGCTCACCTTCACGTCGACCTACTTCATCCTCAACGCGTCCAGCCTGGTGCAGCGGGTGCTGCGGCAGTCCGGCGTCGCCATCCTGGAGCGCGTGTCCGGCCTCATCCTGGCCGCCATCGCGGTGCAGTTCATCGCGGACGGGGCGAAGGACCTGCTCAAATAACGTCCGCGCCCGCCACCCACACGGCGCCGGCCTTGCGCACGGTGCCCTGGGGGCGGCCGTCCATGGTGAGGTGCTCCGGGCTGGAGCGCTGCGCGTCGTACGCGTAGCCGCCCTGGACCTCCTGCAGGTACACCACCACCGCGTCCACCACGTTCTCCTGCACGACCTTGAACTGGTCGTTCGCGCACTGGGTGTCGCCGGTGAAGAAGCGCTCCAGCGTGGCCTCCTCCGGGCGGCGCACGTAGACGACCACGGGGGCCCTCTCCTCCTTGCCCTCCGCGACGAACTTCTGGATGGCCTGCGCGGGCGCGGGCTGGCGCAGCAGCGCCTGGAGGAGCGTGCACTTCTCGTCCTCCGCCTCCACGCGCTGCGCGTACGGCACGGTGCGCACGCAGCCCACCGTCCCCAGCAAGCCCAGGCCCGCCACGGCGAGCGCCCAACGGATGCGAGGAAGTTCCAGCATGTGACACCTCAAGGCTTGCGCCAGCGAGGGGTGAAGGGCGCGTTCGTCAAGGACGGGTCCTCCACCGCGATGATGTACTCGGCGCGGCGGTTGCCCGCCTCCGCCGTCTCGTCCGGCGTGGGCACCGCCGGGGACTGCTCACCAAAGCCCTCGTAGAACACTGGCACCTTCAGGCCGCGCTGGCGGAAGTAGGACGCGATGCTCCTCGCCCGCTTGAGTGACAGCTCGCGATTGTCGGCCGTGCTGCCCACCGTGTCGGTGTGCCCGAGCACGTACAGGCGCAGCGACGCCCAGCGCCCATACTTGTTCAGCGCGTCCGCGATGCTCTTGTAGCTGGCGTCCAGCTTGCCCTTCTCCGCCGGGGGAACGTCCGAGCGGCCGGAGGCGAAGGTCACCTCCTCGTGCGGGATGTCCACCTGCCACGGGTAGAGGTCCACGCCGGTGTAGAAGTCGGAGGTGTCGTAGGCGCGCAGGCGGATGTGCATGACCTTGCCCTCCGCCGGCAGCCACTTCACCTCCAGGGGCGTGCCCGCGGGCGCGCCCTTGAAGTCCACGTCGCCCGCGAAGGCCGTCTTGCCGGTGTCCATCCTCACCGTGACCTCCGTCTTCGCGGCCGGGCGGGACAGCGTGAAGCGCAGCTTGCGCCCGGGCACGTCCACGTCCTCGGGGCGCACCTCCAGCTTCAGCGGGCCGTTCAGCTCCGTGTCGAAGGACAGCGGCAGGGTGCCGGGCTCCGCGCCGTCCGGGAACCGCACGGTGAGCTCGCCCTCGTAGTGGAACTTCCCTTCCGGCTGCTCCAGGGCGAGGCGGCGGGTGAGGCCCGGCTTGCCGCCCCCCTTGAGCTCCACCGCCTTGCCGTCGCTGCGCTGGAGCTTCACCTCGAAGCCGGCGATGGGCTCCTCGATGTGGATGAGCAGCGCGGGCACGCCCTCGCCCAGCGCCGCCTTGCCCTCCAGCGAGACCCGGATGGCCTCCGCGAAGGCGGGCAACGGCAGGCCCAGCAGGGCCACGAGAGGTAGGAGTCGAACGGACATGCGGCGTCGGCCTCGGCGTCGCGGGGGAGGTGGGAAGGCAACTCCAGCCCGGGGGAACGGATTCCCGCGAAGCCTACCGCACGCCCACCAGGGTGATGCCCCGCGCGGTGGCCCCCGCGAAGAGGGCGGGTGCGTCCAGCAGCACCGTGCGCCCTACCTCCAGCGCCAGCACCCGGGCCCCCGCCTCCGCCATGACCTCCAGCGTGCGCGGGCCCACGGCGGGCAAATCAAAGCGCAGGTCCTGCTCCGGCTTGCAGCGCTTCACCACCGAGGGCCCGGGGCGCCCAGCTTCGCCCCCCGGCGGATGGTCTCGTCGGTGCCCTCCACGGCCTCCAGCGCCAGCACGTGGCCGTCGCGCACCACCACCGTCTGGCCCACGTCCGCCTGCCCCAGGAGCACCGCCACCTCGCGGCCCAGGGCCACGTCCTTCTCCTGCGCGGGCTTCAGCGTGGGGCCGGCCAGGTGCCCTTCGGGGCACAGCACCTCGCCCAGGAAGTCCGTGGGCGCGATGATGGTGATGCCCTTCTCCTCGAAGTCCGCGGCCACCGCGCGCAACAGCGCGTCGTCCCGGAAGCTGCGCAGGCGGGAGATGATGCGCACCGCGCCCAGGTCCGGCCGGGCCTCCGTGAGCGCGCGCACGCGGCCGATGCCGCCCGCCATGGCCGCCCGGGTGACGCCCTCCTGGAGGAACACCTTCTGGATGCGGGCCACCTGCCCCACGCGCACCCAGGCGAAGTGGGCGACCTCCCGCTCCAGCGCCGGGTCCGTCTCTCCCCGGTGCGCGGCCACCACCACCTCCAGGCCGCGCGCGCGGGCGGCCCGCGCGAAGAGGAAGGGAAGCTGGCCGTTGCCGGCGATGAGGCCGATGCGCTCCACGCGCTGCACTCCGTTCCCTCGCGAAAGGGCCTAGCGCGTGACGCCGCGCTTGCTCGTCTCCACGAACCGCACCAGGTGCTCCACTTCCGGGTGAGCGGAGAGCTCCCCGCGAAGCTGCGCGAGCGCCTCCTGCAGGCCCAGCTTGGAGCGGAAGAGGATGCGGTAGGCCTCCTTCACGCGGCCAATCTGCTCCTCGGTGAAGCCGCCGCGCTCCAGGCCCACGACGTTGAGGCCCACCAGCGTGGCCCGGTCCCCCTGCACGGTGCAGTACGGGGGCACGTCCATGGTGACCATGGAGCCGCCGGAGATGAACGCGTAGCGCCCCAGCCGGGTGAACTGGTGCACCGCGACGAGGCCCGAGATCTTCACCGAGTCCTCCACGGTGACGTGGCCCGCGAGCGCGGCCCCGTTGGCGAGGAGGACCTCGTTGCCCACGACGCAGTCGTGCGCGATGTGGCTGTTGGCGAGCAGCAGGTTGCGGTGGCCCAGGCGCGTGGCCCCGCCGCCGGCCACCGTGCCCAGGTTCACCGTGACGAACTCGCGGATTTGATTCTCGTCACCGATGACGAGCTCCGTGTCCTCGCCCGCGTACTTCAAGTCCTGGGGCGCCGCGCCCACCGAACAGAACTGGAAGAGGTGGTTGCGCTCCCCGAGCGTGGTGCGGCCTTCAATGACGACGTGCGGCCCGATGCGGGTGCCCGCGCCGATGACGACCTGGGGCCCGATGACCGAGAACGGCCCCACCTCCACGGTGTCGTGGAGCCGGGCTCCCGGATGGACGACCGCGGTGGGATGAACCTGCGCCATGTCCTTCTCTCCTCAGCAGCGCGTGTGACGCGCCCTACGGCGCCGCGCTCTCGTCGCCCTTGGCGGCCTTGTTCTTGTCCACCACGGTGGCGAGGAACTCCCCTTCCGCCACCTTGGCGCCATCCACCGACGCCAGGCCCCGGGTCTTCCAGATGGCGCCCTTGTGGCGGATGACTTCGATGTCCAGCTGGAGCCGGTCCCCGGGCACCACCGGCTTGCGGAAGCGCGCGTTGTCCACGCCCATGAGGTACGTCACGAGCCGCGACGGGTCCATGGCTTCCGTCTTGTACGCAAGGATGGCCGTGGCCTGGGCGAGCGCCTCCAGGATGAGCACGCCCGGCATCACCGGGTGCCCCGGGAAGTGGCCGTTGAAGAAGGGCTCGTTGATGGTGACGTTCTTGTAGGCCGTGAGCTTCTGGCCCGGCACGATTTCCACCACCCGGTCCACCAGGAGGAACGGGTAGCGGTGCGGCAGCAGCGCCTGGATCTCGCCAATGTCCATCATCCGCCCTTCTCCTTCTCCAACAGCTCCACCCTCTTGCGAAGGGCGCGCACTTCCTTGAGCAGGTCCGCCAGCTGCCCCGACGCGGCGCTGGCGCGAAGCCAGTCCTTGTGGGGGATGGCGGGGCTGCCACTGACGACCTGCCCGTCCGCGACGTCGTGGGCGACGCCGGACTGCGCGCCCACCTTGGCCAGGTCCCCCACGCGGATGTGGCCCACCACGCCCACCTGCCCCGCGAGCACCACGCCGGTGCCCACCTCCGCCGAACCCGACACGCCCGCCTGCGCGCAGATGAGCGACAGCGGGCCCACGCGCACGTTGTGAGCGATCTGCACCAGGTTGTCGAGCTTCGTCCCCTGGCCCACCACCGTTTCACCCACCGTCGCGCGGTCGATGCAGGTGCAGGCGCCCACCTCCACGTCGTCCTCGATGCGGACGATGCCCACCTGGGGAATCTTGAAGTGCCGGGGGCCGTCCTCCCCTTCCGCGTCGAAGGCGAAGCCGAACCCGTCCGCGCCCACCACCGACGAGGCGTGCAGGATGACGCGCGAGCCCACCACGCACCGCTCGCGCACCGTGGCGTGCGGGTAGAGCACGCAGTCGTCGCCGACGCGCGCGTCCTCGCCCACGTAGGCGCCGGGGTGCAGCACCGTGCGGGCGCCGACGCGGGCGCCCTTCTCCACCACCGCCCCGGCCTTCACCGTGGCCTCCGGGTGCACCGTGGCCTCCGGGTGGACGTGGGCGGCCGGGTGGATGCCCGCCGCGGGCCGGGTGGCCGGGTGGAACAGGGTGAGGAGCTTCGCGTAGGCCAGGTGGGGGTTGGTCACCCGCACCAGGCCACGCCGTCGCGAGCGGCGGCATCCATCCCCACCAGCACCGCCGAGGCGCGGGTGGCCTCGAACTGCCGGCGGTAGCGGGGGTTGCCGTAGAACGACACCTCCCCGGGCACTGCCTCCTCCAGGCCGTTCAGGCCATGGACGAGGAGCCCGGGGTCGCCGAGGAGCTCACCCCGGACGTGGGCGGCGATATCCCCCAGCCGGTGCGCGGTGGATGCGGAGGGCACGGGGGTGTCCGACGCCTACTTCTTGACCGGGGCGTCCTTGGCCACCGGCGCGGCGGACTTCTTGCCGTTGTTGTAGCTGCGCACGACCTCGTTGGAGATGTCGTACTGGGACAGCGCGAAGACGATGCCGGAGTCGCGCTTGTCCAGCACCAGGCCCAGGCCGTCCCGGTCCGCGATGGACGCGATGACCTGGTCGATGCGGTTGATGATGGGCTCCATCTCCTGGCGCTCCTTGTTGGCGGCCTCGGCGCGGCTGCGCTCGTACTTCTGCGCCAGCTCCATCACCTTCTTCTGGAGCTCGGTGGCCTTCTGGGTGCGCGTGGCCTCGCTCATGGCGCTGGCCTGCTTGTCCAGGGTCTCCTTCTCCTTGCGCAGCGCGTCCTGCTCCTTGTCGATCTCCTTCTGGCGGTCCTCCAGCCACTTCTGGAGGCGGGCCTTGGCGGCCTTGCCGTCATCCACCTCCAGCAGCACGCGCTGCAGGTCGACGTAGGCCACCTTGAGTTCGGCGGCCGAAGCGGCAACCGGGAGGGCGAGCGACAGGACAGCGGCGGCGACCGCCAGATTGCTTCGAAGCGACATGGGTGAGGCTCCTGAAAAGGGTGCTGCAGGCTCCGACGTCCACCCTCCCGGCCTGTTCACTTCCGCCCGGACAGGGGCGGAGGCGAAAGGGCCGGGAAGGCCTTGGGGTCAATGCCTATCAGAAGAAGTTACCGATCGTGAACTCGAACAGGATGGGGTCATCCGAAGGCCGCTTGGTCAGCGGGATACCCCACTCGAAGCGCAGGGGCCCGATGGGCGAGAACCAGCGGAAGCCGAAGCCCGCGGAGTGGAAGAGGCCCAGGGGCAGCTTGTTCTGCCGGTCCTCGAAGAACCGCTCGTTGGAGCCGAAGGCATTTCCCGCGTCGTAGAAGATGACGCCGCGCAGGCCGGCCTTTTCGAAGATGGGGAATTCCAGTTCAAAGTTGAAGATGAGCTGCTTGTTGCCGCCCACCCGGAACTCGGTGACGTTGGCGTCCGGGTTGTCCGCGCGCGGCACGAGCAGCGTGGGGCTGATGCTGCGCAGGTAGTAGCCGCGGATCGTGTTGATGCCGCCCACGTAGTAGAGCTCGCTGATGGGCAGCGGCTTGCTGGAGTCCAGCTGCTGCACGTAGCCCAGCGTGGCGTTCGTCTTGAAGACGAAGCCCAGGGGCATGGGGAAGTACAGGCGCGAGTAGGCGGTGTAGCGGTTGAAGAGGAACGTGCCGCCCAGGAACGAGGGCGCCGTCTCCACCGAGCCGTAGTGGATGAAGCCGCGCGACGGGAAGAGGCGGTTGTCGCGCCGGTCGAAGGACACCGACAGGCGCAGCGCGCTGGTGACGCCGGACTGGAACTGGTTGGCGAGCAGCACCGCGCCAATGCCCTGCCCCGCCTGCACGTCCACGTACTCGCGCGAGTAGCCGACCGTGGCCAGCACGTCGTCCACCAGCTGGCGGCCCAGGGAGATGGTGCCGCCCGTGGAGTTGCGGATGAAGCCCTCGTAGTCCGCCTGGACGCGGAAGAACTCCGCGGACAGCAGGTAGTTCGTGTCCAGGAAGTACGGGTCGTAGAACGACAGCTGGACCAGGGAGCGCAGGCCTGAAATCTGCGCGGACGCGGACACGCTCTGGCCCCAGCCGAGGAAGTTGTTCTGCGACACCTGGGCCGTGAAGATGAAGTTCTCCACGTTGGAGAAGCCCAGGCCCACCTGGAAGGTGCCGGTGGCCTTCTCCTTCACCTCCACCTGCAACACGATGGCGTTGTCGGTGCTGCCCGGGTGCTGGGTGATTTCGACGTTCTCGAAGAAGCCCAGCGCGGTGACGCGCTCGCGGCTGCGCTTCACGCCGGTGCCGTTGTAGAGCTCGCCCTCGTAGACGCGCAGCTCGCGGCGGATGACCTTGTCGCGCGTCTTCGTGTTGCCGACGACGTCGATGCGCTCGATGTTGACGAGCGGGCCCTTCTGGATGTCGAAGGTGAGGTCCACCGTCCGGTCTTCCGCGTTCACGGAGGTGACGGGGTTGATGTTGGCGTACGCGTACCCCTTGTCGAAGTACACGTCGGAGATGGCGGAGATGTCCGTGGAGAGCTGGCCGCGGTTGAAGCGCTCCTTCGGGCGCGACTTCATCAACTTCAGCAGCTCCTCCGGCGGGCGCTCCAGGTCGCCCGCGAAGTCGATCTTCCCGATGTCGTACGCCTCACCCTCGGTGATGTGCAGGGTGATGTAGATGTCTCGCTTGTCCGCGGACAGCTGCACGGTGGGCTTGTCCACGCGCACGTTGATGAAGCCGCGGTCGTAGTAGGCGATTTGGATGACGGCGAGGTCGCGCTGGAAGGCCTCCTCGCGGTAGGTGCCCTCGCCGGTGAAGAAGGACAGGAAGCCGCCCTCCTTCGTGATCATCGTCGCCTTGAGTTCCTCCGGGGACACCTTCTCCGCGCCCTGGAGGATGATCTGCTTCACCATCACCTTCGAGTGCTCGTTGATGACGTAGACGACGTTGACCGCGGCGCCGCCCTCCACCGGCTCCAGCCGGTACGTCACCTCCGCCAGGAAGTAGCCCTTCTCGACGTACTTCTCCTGGATCTTCTTCTGCGTGGCGCGCACGGCCTCGATGTCGAGGATGGTGCCGGCCCGAAGCTCCAGCTGCTCCTTCAGGTCCTCCGCGCTGAGCTCCTCGTTGCCCTGGAGCTTCACGGACCGGATGGTGGGGCGCTCCACCACGCGCACCACGTAGGCGATGCCGTTGGCCATGCGCTGCGCGAGCAGCTGCACGTCCGAGAAGTAGCCGAGGGCCCAGATGGCGCGGAGGTCCTCCGCGGTGCGCGTCAGCGGGTCGCCGACCTTCGTGCGCAGCACGCGGCGGATGGCCTCGGACTCCACGCGGCGGTTGCCCTCGATGCGGACCTCCACGACGCGGTCCGAGGGGGACACGTTCGTGTCCTCGTCGTCCGGAGAGGTGGCCAGCGGCGCGTCGCCGCCCGCGGGGGTGCCCGCGTCCGGGGGTAGCACGGGCGTGGCGGCGGGGGGAGGACGGGGGGACGACGGCGGGCGAGCCCGCGTCCACGTCCACCTGGGCGTGGGCAGGAAGCGGCCCGAGCGCCCACAGGGCGACCGCCAGCAGCGGGAGCAATGACTTGCGCAGAACGGTGAGCCTCAAGTGCAGTCCGGCCAGGAAAAGGCGGGGCAATGTACGGGATGGGGGGAGGCCCCCTCAATCCAAAAGCGAGCGGCCATCAGGCCTCCGACACCTGCCCGCCGGCCAGTCTCAGGCGGCGGGGCATGGAGCGAGCAAGCGTCTCGTTGTGCGTGACGACGACGGCGGTGATGCCCAGGTCCCGGTTGACGTCCCGGAGCAGCTGGTGGATGCCCTCGCCCGTCGTCGGGTCCAGGTTGCCGGTGGGCTCGTCCGCGAGCAGCACCGCGGGCTTGAGCACCAGGGCGCGCGCCAGGGCCACGCGCTGGGCCTCGCCGCCGGACAGCTCCCCGGGGCGGTGGTCCACGCGGCTGCCCAGGCCCACGCGCTCCAGCAGCTCGCGGGCGTAGGCGTAGGCGGGGCCGCGGTCCCTGCGCTGGATGAGCGCGGGCATGGCCACGTTCTCCAGGGCGGTGAACTCCGGCAGCAGGTAGTGGCTCTGGAAGACGAAGCCGATGGTGCGGTTGCGGAACTCGGCGATCTCCGCGTCGTTCATGGAGAAGACGGACCGGCCGTCGAAGAGGACTTCACCGGCGGCGGGGGCGTCCAGCGTGCCCAGCACGTGCAGGAAGGTGCTCTTGCCCGCGCCGGACGCGCCAATCATGGAGACGAGCTCTCCGGACTGGATGTCCAGCGACACGCCGCGCAGCACGTCAATGCGCTTGCCGTGCAGGAAGTAGCTCTTGAAGACGTTGCGGATGGACAACAGCGCCATGGCTACTCCGCCTTCAGACCTTCCACCGGTTCCACGCTGCTCGCCTTGAGGGCCGGGTAGATGGACGCCAGGTAGGTGACGAGCACCGCGATGATCACCGCCAGCGCCGTCTGCACCGGTTCGATGCGCACCGGCAGCGCGGGGATGTAATAGACCTCGGGGTCCAGCTTGATGCCGACCTTCTCGATGAAGAGGCACCACGCCAGGCCGGAGAACAGGCCCAGCACGCCGCCGGCCACGCCAATCTGGAGGCCTTCGGCGAGGAAGATCTTCACGATGCCGCCGTCCGGGACGCCCAGCGCCTTGAGGACGGAGATCTCCTTGCGCTTCTCCAGCACCAGCATGATGACCGTGGCGACGATGAGGCCCGCGGCGACGATGATGATGATGGACAGGATGATGCCCATCACCAGCTTCTCCAGGCGCAGCGCGGAGAAGAGGTTCTTGTTCATCTCCCCCCAGTCGCGCGCCCGGTACGGGTAGCCGCCCAGCACGCGCACCACCTGGTTGGAGATGCGGCGCGCGTCGTCGATGTCCGCCACCTTCAGCTCGATGCCGGTGGCGCCCTTCACGGCGAAGAAGTCCTGCGCTTCCTTGAGCAGGATGTAGACGAACTTGGAGTCGTACTCGTACATGCCCGAGTAGAAGACGCCCGCCACCCGGAACGCGCGGCTCTTGGGGATGGGGCCCGTGGGGCCCAGCTCCGTGCCGAGCGGGGAGACGACGTTCACCCGGTCCCCCACCACCACGCGCAGGGAGGCGGCCAGCTCGCGGCCGATGATGATGCCCGGGAGCACCGTGGGCTTCGCCGGCTTGGAGGGCTTGCCGATGATGGGGTCTTCCTCCGCGTCGCTCTTGCCTTGCGCGTCCTCCACCGCGCTGCTGGGGAGGATGCGCGCGGGGTGCTCCAGGTGCTCCAGGTCGCCGCCGGGCAGGATGTTCTGCGGCAGGTCCGTCACCGAGCCGACCGACTTCGGGTCGATGCCCTTGATGATGACGCCGTCGACGTTGCCCTCGGAGGCGATCATCACCTGGTTGATGATGAAGGGCGTCTGGCCCACCACGCCGGGCACGCGCTTCACCTGCTGCATCACCTTGTCGTAGTCCGGCAGGTCCCCGGCGTAGCGCGACACCACCGCGTGCGCGTTGGTGCCCAATATCTTCTGCTGGAGGTCGGCCTCGAAGCCGCTCATCACGCTGAGCACGATGATGAGCGCCATCACGCCCACGCCCACGCCGCCCACAGACAGCGCGGTCATCATCATGGTGGGGGACTGTTCGTGCAGCTTCATCCGGTGCTGCGCGGACGCGGCGGCGAGCGGATCCGCCAGGCCCAGGGCCTTGACGCGCGTGCGCTCCACGGCGGCCTCCGCCCCGCGGATGATGAAGTAGACGATGAGCGGCGGGATGATGCCGAACATCAGCACCGCGAGCGCGCCCAGGAGCAGCGACGGGCGGAACACCGCCACGTGCCGGCGCGCGACGAAGAGCTCGAAGCCCAGCCGCAGGTCCACCCGGCCGCTGCCCGCCGCGATGAAGCCCGTGTTGATGCCCAGGATGAGCGCCAGCACCAGCGCGGCGAGGACGAGCCAGTACGCCAGCTCCGGCCGGCCGATGAGCCCCGCGACGTACGTCACCTCCCGCAGCCGGTAGCCCAGCGCCAGCTGCAGCGACGGCACGCGCTCCATCAGCGACAGGAGGATGGGCACCGGCAGGCCCAGGTAGAACACGCCGATGGTGGCTTCCGGGAAGGACAGCCGCTGCGCCCGGGACGCGCCCACGAAGCCGGACGCGAATGCCACGCCCATGCTCACGATGAACGCGATGGCGAAGGCGATGGTGGGGGGCAGGGACAGCCCCCCGCTCGCCTCGCGCGCCGCGCCGCCCAGGTCGGACGGCACGCCGCTGGAGAGGACGGTCTGCAGCAGCAGCAGCACCAGCTCCGCCAGGAGGATGCCGCCGCCATAGGCGCCCAGCGTGCTCCAGTAGAAGTCCCGGTAGCGCGCCAGGCGGGGGTACAGGGGCGCGCCCGCGGCGGGGCTGGGCCCTTCAGCGGAGGCCGGCGCGCGGCGGATGCCGGCGGCGATGAGCCCCCAGCCGGCCAGCCAGACGAGCGTCCCGGCGACCAGCGCCTTGGGGCCGGCCACGGCCGCCGTCTTCTGGGCGCCCAGGGCGAGCGCCCCGGCGTCGAAGGAATGGACGAGCCGCCCCACCCCACGAAGGAGAGGCCCAGGGCGCCGGCCACCTCGGCCCACGCCTCGGACTCGGAGATGGCCACCCCCAGGAGGATGGCTCCCACGAGGGCCACGAGGGCGCCTGCCCACAGGAGGGGCCAGCGATAGTCGGTCTGCCGTTCGGCGGGGTGCACGAGGCCTCGTGGCTACTTCGCCAGCGGCTTGAGGAGGGGAAAAAGAATCACGTCGCGGATGCTGGCCGCGTCCGTGAACAACATGGCGACGCGATCAATCCCGATGCCCTCACCGGCCGTGGGCGGCATGCCGTGTTCCAGGGCGCGGATGTAGTCCTCGTCGTAGTCCATCGTCTCCTGCTGGCCCCGCTGCTTCGCGTCCAGCTGGGCCTGGAAGCGGCCCTTCTGGTCCAGGGGGTCGTTCAATTCGGAGAAGGCGTTGGCGATTTCCCGGCCCGCGACGAAGAGCTCGAACCGGTCCGTGACTTCCGGGTTCTGGTCGTTGCGGCGGGCGAGCGGGGAGACGGCGGTGGGATATTGGGTGATGAAGGTGGGATGGATGAGCGTGTGCTCGACGTGGGCCTCGAAGAGGGCGCCCACCAGCTCGCCGTGGTTCATGGCGTCCACGGCGCGGCGCTCCACCTCCGAGTGCACCGTCTTGAGCAGCTCGTGACGCAGGCGGTCCACGTCCACCATGTCCTTGTCGGACAGGCCGGGGACGGCCTCGCGGATGGCCTCCGGCATGGGGATGCGCTTCCAGCCCTTGCCGAAGTCCACCGTGTGCTCACCGTACTTCACCTTGGAGTCGCCGGTGACGTGGCGGGAGGCCTCCGAGAGCATCTCCTCCGTGAGGTCCATCAGGTCCACGTACGTGGCGTACGCCTGATAGAACTCCAGCATCGTGAACTCCGGGTTGTGCCGGGTGCTGATGCCCTCGTTGCGGAAGTTGCGGTTGATTTCGTAGACGCGCTCCATGCCGCCCACCACGAGCCGCTTCAGGTAGAGCTCGGGCGCGATGCGCATGAAGAGGTCGATGTCGTACGTGTTGTGGTGCGTGACGAACGGCCGCGCCGCCGCGCCCGTCACCAGCGGGTGCATCATCGGGGTCTCCACCTCGACGAAGTCGCGCCCGTCGAGGAAGCTCCGGATGAACTTCACCAGCTTGCTGCGCTTCAGGAAGACCTGCTTCACGTCCGGGTTGGAGACGAGGTCCAGGTAGCGCTGGCGGTAGCGCACCTCCACGTCCGTGAGGCCGTGCCACTTCTCCGGCAGGGGGCGCAGGGACTTGGTGAGGGGCACGAACTTCGTGGCGGACAGGGAGAGTTCCCCCGTCTTGCTGCGGAAGATGGGGCCCTCCACCGCGACGAAGTCCCCCAGGTCGCACTGCTTGAAGACCTCATAGAGGTCCCCCAGCGCGTCCTTCTTCACGTGCGCCTGAATCTCCCCGGTGCGGTCGCGCAGCTTGATGAACGCGGCCTTGCCGAACGAGCGCATGGCCACGATGCGGCCGGCGACGTCGTAGACGGGGGCGTCCTTCTCCAGGTCCTCCATGGAGTGGTTCGCGTGCGTGGCCAGGATGTCCGCGGCCCGGTGCCTGGGGGCGTAGCCGTTGCCGTAGGGGTTGAACCCGGCCTCACGCCACTTCGCGGCCTTGTCCAACCGCTGCTGGTAGATCTCCTGCTCCTTGGAGCCGAGATCCGCCGCTTCACCGCTCTTGTCGCCTGGGGGGGTCTTGTTATCGGTCTCGGCCATGACGCGCTCTCGTGAAAGGCGCGGCACGCTAGCCAAGCGGCCCCCGGGACGCAACGCATCAGGGAGGCCGTTCTGCTTCAGGAAGACATCAAGAGAAATGCGCCCACCGCCGCGGCCAGGAGCAGCGGGACGAGGATCTCCACCGGGAAGCGGTGGTTGGCGTGGGCCAGGTGCAGCCCGCGCAGGCCGAAGCGGCGCTGGCGGCGCACGCGGCCCGCCACGAGCGAGGCGAGCGCGGGCGGAGCCTTCTCCCGCTCCACCGAGCGCACGCGCTCCACGGTGCGGGCGTACCGGTCCCACCCCTGGCGGCACTCCTCGCAGCCGTCCAGGTGGCCGCGCACCGCCTGTTCCTGGGCGGCGGGCAGCGCTTCGTCGGCGAGCGCCAGGAACAGCGCCCTCGCCTCACGGTGATCCAAACGCGGTTCCACGTCCGTTGACCTCCACCCGCCGCCGCTCATGGTTCGAAGCGCCCCAGCAGGTCCGCCAGCTTCTCGCGTGCCCGGTGGAGCCGGCTCTTCACGGTCCCCTCGGGCAGCTCGGTGATGTCGACAATCTCGTCGTAGCTCAGGCCCTCGATGTCGCGCAGCGCCACCAGCATGCGCGCATCCGGGTCCAGTTGGGAAATGGCCCGCTGCACCCGGGCCCGCTCGCGCGCCACGTCCAGGGCGGCGTCCGGCTGCGGCGGGGCACCTCCGCCCTCCGCGATGGCGGCGGCGCTCACCTCGTCGTAGACCTCCGAGCGGCCGCGCCCCCGGCGCTGGAGGTACTTCAGCCGGTTGAGGCAGTGGTTCTTGGAGACGCGGAACAGCCACGTGGACAGGCGCGCGTCCTCGCGGAAGCGCCGGACGTGCTGGTGCACGCTGACGAAGATCTCCTGCACCAGGTCGTGGGCCTCCTCGCGGTCCCCCACCATGCGGAAGCAGAAGTCGTAGAGGCGGTCCTGGTGTTCGCGCACCAGGGACTCGAAGGCCTCCGGGTCCCCGCGCCGCAGCCGGGCGAGCAGCGCCTGTTCCTCGCGGCGGGCGGCCTCGCGACGCGGGTCGGCGGCGGCCTTGGTGGCCAGGGCCTGCTGTCCGACGTCGAGCACTCCGCCCGGTGACACCCGCGCCTCCCGTGTAAGGCCCACTCCAGCCTACCGCACCACCCTGCCCCGCCCCCCTGACACCGGCCCCGCGAAAAAGGTTCCCGGGCACGAAAAACCCCTCCCGGCCGTGGGGCCCGGGAGGGGTGTGGGAGGCGTCCGGACAGGGCCGCCGGAGCCTGCCTTAGTCCGCGGAGGCGTTGCGGTTGGGGTTCTTCACGCCCAGGAGCTGCGCGGTGACGAACTCGTCCAGGTCGCCGTCCAGCACCTTGTCCACGTTGCCCGTCTCGATGCCGGTGCGCAGGTCCTTGACCATGCGGTACGGCGCCAGCACGTAGCTGCGGATCTGCGAGCCGAAGGAGATGTCCTTCTTGGCCGCCTCCGCCGCGTCGCGCTCGGCATCGCGCTTCTTCATCTCCAGCTCGTACAGGCGGCCGCGCAGGATCTGGAAGGCCATGTCCTTGTTGGCCGACTGCGAGCGCTCCGTCTGGCAGGTGATCATGATGCCCGTGGGCAGGTGCCGCAGCTGCGCCGTGGACGACGTCTTGTTGACCTTCTGGCCACCCGCGCCACTGCCGCGGATGAACTTCAGCTCGTAGTCCTTCTCCGGCAGATCGATCTGGATGCTGTCGTCGACCTCCGGGTACACGTCCACGGACGCGAAGGCCGTCTGCCGGCGCGCGTTGGCGTCGAAGGGGCTGATGCGCACGAGCCGGTGCACGCCCACCTCCGCCTTGAGGTAGCCGTAGGCGTTCTCGCCCTCGATGCGCAGCGAGACGTTCTTGAAGCCCGCCTCTTCCCCTGGCAGCGCGTCGCTGATCTCGACCTTCCAGCCCTTCGTCTCACCGTAGCGCGTGTACATGCGCATGAGCATGGCGGCCCAGTCCATGGAGTCCGTGCCGCCCGCGCCCGGGTTGATGTCCATGAAGCAGTTGCTGTGGTCCTGGGGCCCGGAGAGCATCCGCGCCAGCTCCAGCTTCGCGACCTCCGCCTCCAGCGACGCGAGCGAGCCTTCGGCCTCCTGCGCGCTCGCCTCGTCGTTCATCTCCGCCGCCAGCTCCAGCAGCGTCTGCGCGTCGTCCAGCCCGCGCAGCGTCTTGTCGAAGGCGCCCACGCTGGCCTCCAGCGTGGACTTCTCCTTCAGGAGCGCCTGGGCCTTGGTGTTGTCATCCCAGAAGCCGGGCTGCGTGGAGTCACGTTCAATCAGCGCGATGCGGGACCGCTTGCGGTCGAGGTCAAAGATGCCCCCGGAGCGCGTTGAGGCGCTCCTTCAAGGACTGGATCTTCTCCATCGAATCGTTGGCCATGGTGTTCGTCGTCTCCTTCGGTTCAAAACAGTGGGGAATGCCGGGGTGTTTCAGGAGGCCTTGAGCGAGGACACCGGCGCATCCTGACGGGGCTGCGTGCGCGCCGTTCCTGGCACGAGCGCCCGCAGCCGGTCCAGCCAGAAGGCGCCGGCCATGCCCAGGGAGATGGGCAGGATGAGCGCGATGGCGCGCCAGTTGTCCTGGTCGAACCAGGGCAGCACCTTGAGCACCAGCCCCAGCGCGCCCGTGGCCGCGAGCAGGCCCCACACCCACTTGAGCCGCGCCCGCGCCTTCGCGCTGTTCCAGGTGAGGCGCAGGCCGTACGGCACGGCCAGCAGCGTCAGGGGGTTGGCCAGGAAGAGGTTTTCGTTGTGGTGGGTGACGACGTGGTTCGTGCCCACCCACATGATGACGAGCGCCAGCCCCGGGATGCCCAGCACCAGCCCCACCACCACGTTCTCCAGGCCCAGGAGGATGCGCGCCGCGCGGCTGCCCCTGCGCTCCCACGCGGCCAGCCCCAGGGCGGCGCCGCCCAGGAGCACCCCCAGCGCGAGGATGTACGGGCCGAAGGCCGGCGGCCGCGCGGGGGGCCGGGGACGGGAGGACGCGTAGTAGTCCCACTGCTTCTCCACCAGCGGCACGGGCCTGCCGTCCGGGCCCGGCACCTTCAGCTCCGCCACCTGCTGCTCCAGCTCGTCCGGGAGGAAGGCCTCCTCGCGGCGGGTGATGGGCTTGTCGATGGAGTCATTCATCATGAAGTCGAGCAGGAAGCTCATGGGCGGGCTCACCGCGGTGTAGCGCCGCGTGTGCTCGCGCAGCGTCATGCGGGCCGGGGCCTTCTCCGCGTCCGACAGCTGGCCGCCGACGGCCACGTCGATCATGTCGCGCAGCCGCGTCACGCAGTTGTCGCTGTAGTGCTCGTAGAGGTAGTCGCGGTTCTCCGGCAGCACGTTGTCCGCCAGCTTCTTCGCCACCGTCACGCGCTGCTCGGGCGTGAGGTTGAGCTCCTGCACGCGCACGTCGCGCCCCTCCGACTTGTAGAAGCGGAAGGTGCCGTTGACGCTCGACTCACCGACCCAGAACTCCAGGCGGCCCTTGGCGAAGCGCACCACCGTCTGGTCGTCGAACGAATACATCCCGTAGTTGTAGAGCCGCTGCATGTTGCGGGCGCGGTCCTCCACCACCAGCGAGCCGTGGCCCCACCAGGAGAAGACGTCGTCGCCGGGGCTGAAGGTCACCAGCCAGATGGACAGGTCCTCGCCCCGGCTCTCGCCCGTGCCCCACGGCGGCACCGACGCGGCGCGCGCGGAGGACGCGGTCAGCAGGAGACCCAGCAGGCTTGCGACGATGAGAGACGACAGGCGGGGCATCGTTCCATCCAACACGAGACACGGGAGGCCGCAAGCCCCCCGGCGGGGTTTCAGATGAGCTTCGCCCGGCGGCGCGCGAGTCGATGGTCAGCGAGTCCGCCACCATGCCCCGCTCGCCCAAAAGCTGCTCCTCCAGGGCGGCCATGCGCTTGGCGTCGCGCGGCTTCTCATGGTCGTGCCCCAAGAGGTGCAGCAGGCCGTGCGCCAGGTAGCGGCCCATCTCCGACTCCAGCGTGCGGCCGTACTCCTTCGCCTGCCGCTTCGCCGTGTCCAGGGAGATGACCACGTCGCCCAGCGGGCGCGGGCCCGGCGTGCCCTTGGGCTGGTCCCCCGCGGGGAAGGACAGCACGTCCGTGGCCTTGTCCTTCTGGCGCCAGGTGCGGTTGAGCCGGCGGATGGCCCGGTCCCCCACGAGCGACAAGGACAGCTCGCAGCCGGTGAGCCCCAGGCGCTTCAAGTAGTCGCGGCCCCAGGTGGTGAGCAGGCGCTCGTAGTCCTCGCCCTGTCCGTGCGCCACCTGCACCGTCACCTGATTGTCCGAGGCCTTCGCCCTGGGCTCCGGCTTCTCGATGTGGGCCAGCTCCACGCGGAACGCCGGCGCGCAGACGGACCAGTAGTCACACGCGCCCTGGCTGTCGTTGCGGTACACGACGCGCTTTCCGCGCGGCACCAGCCCCACCTCGCCCGCGCCAATGCGTTCGCGCTTGCCGTCCACCACGAGGGTGAGCTCGCCCGTGAGCACGAGCACCACCTCGTCGAACTCCGGCGTCTGCGCCGGTTCGCTCCAGCCCGGCGGGGCCCGCATGCGCGCCACCGACGCGGACTCCGTCTGCGTGCTCGCGACGCCGACGAACTCCTCGATGCGCTTGCCGTCGTCCCGCGGAATCACCTTGCCCTTGCGCAGCTTCACGCCCTCCACCTTGCGGCTCATGACATGCCCGCCGTTCGCACCTTCGAGTCCTTCGCTTCCGTCTTGGCGGGCGCGGGCGCCATCATCAGCGGCGCGCCCCCGGCCTTGCCCCCACCCATGGCGCCCGCCGGGTAGACGGGACGCGTGTGGTAGATGCCCTCCAGCGTGTGCAGGAAGGACTGGGCGATGAGGTTCAGGTCCTTGAGCGTCAGGTCGCACTCGTCGAGCTGGCCCTCGGAGAAGATGATGTTGATGATCTTCTGCACCTGCGCCTGGAGCTTCGCGCTGGTGGGGTCCGGCATGGAGCGCGTGGAGGCCTCCACCGCGTCGGCGATCATCACCAGCGCCGCCTCGCGGAACTGCGGCTTGGGGCCCGGGTAGCGGTAGATGCTCTCGTCGATGGGGGGCGCGCCTTCCTTGCCCTCCTGCTCCTTCAGGGCCTTGTGGAAGAAGAAGCCCACCGTGCGCGTGCCGTGGTGCTGGGGGATGGCGTCCGCCACCAGCTTGGGCAGGCGGTACTGCCGCGCCATCTCCAGGCCCTCCGTCACGTGGCGCTTGATGATGACCGCGCTCATCGCGGGCGCCAGGCCGTCGTGCCGGTTCTCCCCCTTCTGGTTCTCCCCGAAGTAGAGCGGGTTCCGGCCCTTCCCGATGTCGTGGTAGTACGCGCACGAGCGGGCCAGGAGCGGGTTGGCGCCAATCGTCTCCGCCGCGTTCTCCACCAGCGTGCCGATGATGATGGAGTGGTGGTACGTGCCGGGCGCCTGGACGATGAGCTCCTTGAGCGCCGGGTGGTTCAGGTTCGCCAGCTCCAGCAGCTTGATGTCCGACGCGTAGCCGAACGTGGCCTCGATGAGCGGCGTCAGCGCCATCACCATCACCGGCACGGCCAGCGCGGTGCCGAAGAACGCGCACAGCGCGGTGACGAGGGTGTCCCCGGCCAGGCCCTTGCCCTCCACGAGGAACAGGAACAGCACCCCGATGAGGTTGGCGATGCCCGTGACGAGGCCCGCGCGGAAGATGCCCACGCGGTCCTTCGCCTTGACGATGCGGTCCGCCGCCACCAGCGAGCCCACCAGCGTGTAGATGCCAAACGCCAGCGAGTTGCCCAGCATCACGCCCACGAGGCACGCGAACACCATGGCGAAGAACAGCGCCAGCTCCTGCGTGAGGATGAAGCGCACCAGCATGGCGCCCGCCGCCACCGGGAAGGCGTAATAGAACGCTTCAATGGGCAGCGCCGTGTAGCGGTCCTGCACCGCGTCCGCGATGGACACCCAGACCTGGAGCAGGCCCAGCAGGCCCACCAGCAGCAGGCCCAGCAGCATGCCGTCCTTGCGCGTGGGGCGGAAGCGGCGGAAGGCCGCGCGGCAGAAGCCGTAGAAGGCCACCACCAGCAGGGCCACCAGGCCCGTGCCGCCCACCTGGAGCTGGAGCAGGTCCAGCCGGTCCGTCTGCGCGCGCATCCCGCGCAGCATGACGAGGTGCGTTTCGTTGACGAGCTCGCCGTCGCCGATGACGCGCTGGCCCTTCTTGATGGAGATGACGGCGTCCTTCACCGCGTCGCCCGCGAGCCGGCGGCGCAGGTCCGTCTCCGCGATGTTGATGGTCAGGCTGGGGCGCACGAGCCGCTTGGCGATTCGCAGCACCGCGCGGCGCTGCACCGCCGGGGCGTCCGGCAGCACGTTGCCGGGCACGGAGGCGAACCGGTCCAGCTCCTGGTGCGCCTCCCGCATGTCCACCACCTGCGAGGCACCCGCGGGCAGCGTGTCCTCGTTCTTGTGCTGCACGTCGCGCACGGTGAGGCCCTGGGGCGCTTCCCGCACCAGCTCCTCGCGCGAGCCGGCCACGTACACCTGGCTGCCGTCCGCCCGGTAGGCGCGGTCGAGCAGCACCAGGGTGGCGGCCTCCGCCTCTTCCGAGAAGCCGTTGGCGACGAGCGCCTGGAAGTCCTCGTTCTCCAGGCCCGCGTCCCGCTGGCCGAAGAGCTGCTCCAGGAACCGGGCCTGCATCTCCTCGCGGTCGTGGCGCTGGCGCTCCAGGGCCTCCGGCGTGGGCGGCGCGGGGCGGCGGCGCTTGGACGCGCCTTCCTCCGGCGGGGCCTCGTCGGCGTGGGCCTCCTTCTCCTCCGCCAGCTGGTCGCGCGCGGAGGCGAAGGCGGCGCGCACGGACGCGCGCAGGTTGCCCACCACCGCCGGGTTGAGGTCGTACACCGGGCGCACGGCGCTCCGGGCCTCGCGGCGGCGCTGCTCCGTCATCGACTGGTGGACGATGTCGTAGTCGCGCGCGGCCTTGAAGCCGGCGGGAGAGTTGGCCCGGAACGGCTTGCCCACGTTGTCCTGGGTGAGCGCCGGGATCTGCTGGCTGTAGAGGCCGGGGGAGATGACGAAGCCCGCGCCCACGGAGACGACGAGCAGGAGCAGGCCCTGCACGATGCGCCGGCCCCAATCCCCACTGCGCCCCAGCCCCAGGCGGACCGCGAGCGCGTCCAGCGGACTGGGCCCGGGGGTTGGTGATTCAGGATCGGCCATGGGGGAACTCCTCACCCTGCGAAGACGTCAAGGCTCCCTAGAAGGAAGCAGTGACGGGGAAAATTCGTGAGGGTGGGACAGCCGCCGCCCGGACGCCAGTTCGCTCTGCGAAAAGTGCGGGTAAGCCAACAGGCAGCGGTGTGCGTCACCCAGCGACTCCACCCCCGCCCCGGCGCGAGCCTGGGAGCGGGGGTGGCGGGTGCGACGTCACGACGTCAGGCCTCGGAGCGGTCCGCCGGGGCAGCGCCTTCGGCGGCGGCCTCGCGGGCGGCCTGGGCTTCCTTCTGGGAGGACTCGGAGCGCTCGTAGGCGCGGATGACCTCCTGCACCAGCGGGTGGCGCACGACGTCCACGTCGGAGAACTCGGAGAAGTGGATGCCGTCGATGTTCTTCAGCACCGAGCGCGCGTGGTTCAGGCCGGACGCCTTGCCCGTGGGCAGGTCCACCTGGGTCACGTCGCCGGTGATGACCGCCTTGCTGTTGTAGCCCAGGCGGGTGAGGAACATCTTCATCTGCTCCACGGTGGTGTTCTGCGCCTCGTCGAGGATGACGAAGGCGTCGTTGAGGGTGCGGCCGCGCATGAACGCGAGCGGCGCCACCTCCACCACCCCCTGCTCCACCAGGGTCTGCGCGCGCTCCACGGCCATCATGTCGTGCAGCGCGTCGTAGAGCGGGCGCAGGTAGGGGTTCACCTTCTCCGCCAGGTCGCCGGGCAGGAAGCCGAGCTTCTCACCGGCCTCCACGGCGGGGCGCGCCAGGATGATGCGCTTGACCTTGCGCTCCTGGAGGGAGGCGACCGCCATGGCCATGGCGAGGTACGTCTTGCCGGTGCCGGCGGGGCCCACGCCGAAGACGATGTCGTGGGCGCGGATGGCGTCCACGTAGCGCTTCTGCGCGATGCTCTTGGGGGCGATCTGCCGGTTGCCGGAGCTCTTGAGGACGGTGCCGAGCATGACCTCCTGCAGCGACTCCGAGCCGCGGCCCAGGACCTTGATGGCCTGCTCCACGTCCTCCCGGTAGACGGTGCGGCCGGCCCGGATCATCTCCTCCAGGTTCTCCACCAGGCGCACGGCGAAGGCGACGGCGTCCGCGGGCCCCGACAGGAGCAGCTCCGTACCGCGCTGCCCCACCCGGACCCCCAGGCGCCGCTCCATCAGCTTGAGGTTTTCGTTCTGGTTTCCGCACAGGGCCAGGGTCGTCTCGTTGTCACGGACGTCCACCTTGGCGGAGGTGGGAGTGGTTTCAGCGCGAGTGGCGGGCACTTCCAGCGTGGCGGGATTTCGCAATGCGCGTCGTTCCTCGTTCAGTGATCGCTCGCCCTCAAGTTAACGCCGCCCTTCCCCCCACGCCCGCCATCTCACGACGGCGAGCCTGCCCGCGGGCTAGCGCACGGGCGGTAGGAGGATGAACTGCCGGGCGGCCGTGCGGCGGTAATAGTACTCCTCCCGCCACGGGTAGCGCAGCTCCTCCGGAAGCAACAATCCGGCATCCACCAATGCATCCAGCCGCTCCGGGAGGGCGCCCGTCTCCAGCTGGAACACCTCCAGCGCGGCCGCGATGCGGACGCGCTGCGCGTGGGCAATCTGACGCTGGGCGGCGGGATCCCCCAACCGGGAGGCGCCCGGCTCCCGCCCGCCCG
>NZ_JBKGHJ010000739.1:0-2948 GCF_046520365.1 Corallococcus sp. 4LFB | reverse complement strand
TGCCTTTGAAGGCATCCAGCATCTCTTCCAGGACAACACCTTGAGCCATGGCCATTGCCAGCGCATAGCGCCCGTCTCCGGTGACGGTGGGGCTCTCCATCAGCAAATGCAGACAGTCGCCCTTGCGCCCGGTGCGCTCGCACCAACGCAGATATGCCCGCGTCAGTTCCACTTCCGCTGGTGGCATGTCGGAGGCAAGTGCGGCCCCCTCCAAGGGCGTCATCTGCCGGGTGCGCGGATCAAAGAGATACGTGCCGCCTCGGGCGTCCACTGCCATCAGGCGCCGCGCGGCCTGCTGGGGATTGGCCGGAAGCCTCACGCCCCGCGCCAGCCTCGCCACGGCCGCTTTGAACTCGCGCCGATCCACCTCCACCGGTCCGGCTTCGTCGCTGTGAGGCCTGAAGACGACTGGCGGCCCCTGGCCCGTTTCCAACCGCACCACGCGCCCTGAGGCACAGCCTGTCAGCCACACCAGCAGGAGTAGCGCGAAAGCGCGATGTACCCTCATCAAGCCCCCAGCGGGAAAGAGCTTCATCCTTCAGGGCGAGGCAGGGCCACGACCAGGACCCTGCGGGTCGCGGCGCCACGAGGGCGCCCGGTGCGAAGGGGCCCTCCAGGCTGTCACCCAGGAAGGCCTGCTCGGAGGGGCACCCTCGCGGGCGAAGGCCTCGGGGTGCTTCACGGCCCTGGTACTACCTGGCGGCGGGCACGAGGCCGTAGAGGGTGGTGACCTCCTTGGAGCGAGCGGCGTGCAGCGGGTCTGCCTTGTCCTTCGCCTTGGAGTGCCGCGCCGGGTTGGACTTGCTCCATGCCACCTTCAGGCCGCAGCGCTCGAACTGCTCCTCGAGCCATCCGGGTGGACGCAGCTCCAGCAGCACCGCCAGGTCCGACAGGATGAGCAATCCCTCTCCTCCTGGCGTCAGCGCGGCGGGGAGCCCTTCGAGGAAGCGCCGCAGGAACTGGCTGTCCTCGTCGAACACGGCGCGGTCCACGCGGTTCTTGGGCGGTTCGGGGATCCACGGCGGGTTGCAGACGACGAGGTCCGCCTTGCCCTCCGGGAACAGGTCCGCCTCCACCACCTGGAAGCGCTGCGAGAGGCCGAGCCGCTCCGCGTTCTCCCGTGCGCACGCCACCGCGCGGGAGTCGCAGTCCGTGGCCTGCGCGAAGGCCGCGCCGCGCTGAAGGAGGAGGAAGGAGAGCACGCCGGTGCCGGTGCCCACGTCGAACACGCGCTTGCCCTTCACGTCCGGTACGGCTGACAGCAGCTCCACGTAGTCGGTGCGCGTGGGCAGGTAGACGCCGTAGTGCGGATGGAGCAGGCCCTTGAGCCCCGGGACCGCCAGCCCCTTGCGCCGCCACTCCGCCGCCCCGAGCATCCCGAGCAGCTGCTTGAGCGGCACGACGGTGAAGTCCGTCGTGGGCTCGCCCCACACCTGCCGGCACGCCTCCGCGACGTCCGGCGCTCGCGCCAGCTCCAGGTGGTAGCTCCGGTCGAGCGCGACGACGATTCGCGACAGCGTCGCGTGCTCCTGCTGACGCGCGCGGCGTTCAGCCCGGAAGGCCTCCAGCGGTGAGCGGGCCTGCCAGGGCTGTTCGAGCCGCCGGCCCAGGGCGCCGAGCAGCTGCTTCGCGTTGTGGAAGTCGCCGGTGTAGCGCAGGAACTCGCCCCGGCGGACGCGCTTGAGCGCGGCGTTGGCGCTGAGCCCGTCGTCCACGGGCGACAGGCGCGTGGGCGCGGGCTCGTCACTCTCCGAGCGCCAGGTGAACGCGGCGTCGGCCGGAAACTCGAAGGTCGCGGCGGCGGGGCGGCGGGGACGGTCCATGGGCCTGGGGTAGCACGTCCTGGCCCCTCCGGCCCCGCGTCTTGCGACGAATTGTTCCGGAGTCAGGACTCCCGGCACAGCCGGTCCACGAACTTCAGCATCGTCGGCAGGCGCGAGGAGCCGTGCATCCGCCGGATGTGCTCCGCGGCGGTCGCAGTCTCCATTCCGATGGCGGTGATGAGCAATGGCTTCAGGCTCTGGCCTCGCACGATGGGCAGGGCCGAGCCGGTGGTGACATAGGGCGTCTTGGCCACGCCGAGGACGGGCACCGCGCGGCAGAGCGCCTCGTACAGGTGGGCGCCCAGGCCCGGCTTGTCCTCTCCGAGCCACACGTAGCCGTCCACGATGATGGCCTCCAGCGGCTCCTGCACCCCGGCCAGCACCCGCAGCAGGTGCGGCAGCTCGCGACGGTAGAACTGGCCGGGCTCGTAGGGGGCCGCGACCGGGCCCCGCTCCACCAGGTGCCCGGCCTCCTTGGCGTCCGTCCAGCCTCGGAAGAGGACGCACGCGGCCACGGTGACGTCAGGGCGGTAGTCCACGTCCACGCAGGCGAGCATCCAGTCCTCCTTGGCGCCTCAGGCTACACGTCTCCGCACTCCCCTGGAGCCTTCCGAGCTCGGCCCCCGGCGTCCCGGGCGCGCAGGCGCTCCGGGGCCCGGCGGCTCAGGCGATCAGGACCTGGAGCCCCCGGAGGAGGTGCTGCGCGGCGTCGCGCGAGGGCAGCCCCGCTTCCTGGACGAGCACGGCGTCGGGCTCCTCCCTCGCGACCCTGCGCTCCAGGTCGTGGAAGGCGTCGAGCCGCGCCTCACGCAATCGCTGGCGCGCGTCGGGAGCGAGGCGCTCGGTCGCCCAGGCCTCCACGGCCCAGGACAGCTCGGCGTGGCGCAGCTCATCCTCGGCGATCCGGCTCAGCGCCTCCCGCACCTGCGCGTCGCGCGCCGTGCGGGCCTGCCACCCGGCCACCAGCGCGCCGTAGGTCTCCCCGACGCACCCTTCCTTCGCGTTCTCCCACAGCAGGGCCTCCAGCGAGCGCGAGGAGAACGGGGCGACCTCCACCGCGGGCACGGTGGCGCCGTGTCGCCGGGCCAGCGCTCGCGCGGCGCGCGTGTGGCGGACCTCCTCCCC
>NZ_JBKGHJ010000738.1:0-2956 GCF_046520365.1 Corallococcus sp. 4LFB | reverse complement strand
CCTCGCGGGCCGTGGCCGCGCTCGTCCTCGCCGCCGCGTGCCTGCCCGGCGCGTGGCACGTCGTCCAGAGTGGCCGGCAGCAGGCCCCGGACGTCACGGCGCTCGCGAAGTACCTCCGCACCGACGTGCCTCCGAAGGCGTGCCTCTTCTCCTTCGAGCCTGGGTGGGCGCTCGCGGCGGGCCGGCTCCCCATGGGGGCCACCCCCATCGTGGACGGCTACGCCACCATGCTCCAGGACGCCATGAGCACCGGCGACCGCTTCGACACCACCGACGAGGCCCTCTCCGCCCCCGAGGCCCAGCAGGCCCTGCGCGTCATGCTGGACTCCTGCCGCTTCGTCATCCTCGGCTGGCGCGGCACCTGGCAGCTCACGCCGGAGAGCCGGCCCTGGTTCAAGCAGCGCTTCGTCCGCCGCTTCCCCACGGGCGACACCGGCGGCGTGGACCTCTGGGAGCACCGCTAGCCGGCGCCCTCCACCCCGGGCACCGGCGGCGCCACCGGCTCCACCACCGGCCTGCTCGACGGCAGCGGTTCCGCCTGGCCAACCCAGTCGCGACCCAGTTGCTCTTGTAGTTCCGGTTGCGACAGCACATGCGGCCCGCGCAGCACCACGCCAGTCGGCCCCGCGTCCGTCCACTCCAGCGTGCCCACGCGCCACGGGTTCGGCTCCGCGGCCCGGCCCCACCCGAGCGTCCGCACCAGGTTCACCACGAACACGAGCTGCACCGTGCCCAGCGCGAACGCGGCCCAGCTGGTCCACCGGTTCAACGTGAGCAGGTGCGCGAGGAACGTGTACTGGTAGGGGTCATAGAGCCGCCGCAGCTGCCCCGCGTAGCCCGCCACCAGCTGGCCACCGAAGACGGCGATGAACAGCACCGCGCTCAAGAGCACGTGCACCTTCGCCAGCCGCTCATCCAGCGCGCGCCCGTACATGCGCGGGAACCAGAAGTAGAGCCCCGCGAACACCGCGAGGAAGCTGGCCGCGCCCATCGTCAGGTGGAAGTGGCCCACCACCCACATCGTCCCGTGCAGCGGCACGTCCGTCGCCACCGCGCCCAGCGCCAGCCCCGTGATGCCGCCCAGGCCGAAGACGATCATCGTCGCCAGCGCCGCGAGCATGGGCGACGTGAGCCGCACGCTGCCCCGCCACAGCGTCATCAGCCAGTTGAGGAACATCACCTCCGCGGGCAGGGAGATGAGCAGCGTCAGCACCATGAACGTGCGCCCCAGCACCGGCGCCATCCCGCTGGTGAACAGGTGGTGCGCGTACACCGCGCCGCTCAGCGCCGTCACCGCGCCCATGGCCCCCGCCGTCAGCCGGTAGCCGTGCGCGGGCTTGCGGCTGAAGAAGGCCACGAAGTCCCCCACCATGCCCCACGCGGGCAGGATGAGGATGTAGACCTCCGGGTGGCCGAACAGCCAGAACAGGTGCTGGTACACCACCGGGTCCCCGCCCCCGCCCACCGCCGCCGCGCCCGCGATGAAGAACTGCGTGCCCGCCACCCGGTCCAGCAGCAACAGCCCCGTGGCCGCCGCCAGCACCGGCACGAACAGCACGTTGAGCACCGCGCCGTAGAACAGCCCCCACACCACCAGCGGCAGCCGCCCCCACGTCATCCCCGGCGCGCGGCAGCGCACCACCGTGACGACGAAGTTGAGCCCGTACAGGAACGCGGACACGCCCACGCACAGCACCGCCACCGTCACCAGCGTCTGCCCCAGCCCCGGCGTGAACGCGGGCGTCGCCAGCGGCGGATACGACGTCCACCCCGCGCTCGCGGGCCCCAGCCGCACGACGAAGGAGACCAGCATCAGCGCGCCGCCCACCGCGTAGGCCCAGAAGCCCAACGGCGACAGCCGGGGGAACGCCATCTGCTTCGCGCCGATGGCCAGCGGCAGCACGAAGTGCCCCAGCGCTCCGAAGAGCAGCGGCGTCACCGCGAAGAAGATCATCAAGAGGCCGTGCATCGTGAACACGGCCGTGTACGCGGGCGGGGTCAGCGCGCCCTTCGACTCGGGCAGCGCCCACGCGAGCCCCGGCACCGGCTGCCCCGGCCAGGCCCACTGGAAGCGGATGAGCATGGCCAGCAGGCCGCCCACCAGCAGGAACAGGAACCCGCCCCACAGGTACTGCCGCGCCACGCGCTGGGGGTCCGTCGTCCACAGCGACTTCAAGAACGCCCCCGCCTTCATGGCGTCCTCCACACCCAGCCCCAGTGGGCCGCCGTGTCATCCGCGTCGTAGGCCTGCACCGCCTTGAGGCCCGCCTCGCGCAGCCACGCCGCGTAGGCCTCCGGGGACAGCGCCGTCAGCACGCCGCGCATCCGGTAGTGGCTGGTGCCGCAGTGCTGGTAGCAGGCCGCCTCCCACGCTCCCTCGCGCGCGGCCTGGAACCAGGTCTGGTTCACGCGGCCCGGGATGGCGTCCAGCTTCACGCGGAAGGCCGGCAGGCTGAACCCGTGCACCACGTCCGTGGAGACCAGCTGCACCCAGACGGGCACGCCCGCCGGCACGCGCAGGTCGTTCCAGGTGACGACGTCGTCCTTCGTGCCGAACGCGCCATCCGCGCCCGCGTACCGCGCCTCCCACGACCACTGGTGCGCGTTGATCTCGATGCGCACCGTGCGCGGGTCCTCGGTGGGGACGCGGAAGTTCCAGAGCACGTCGCGCAGGTAGCCCTCGGAGCCCAGGAACAGCGTCCCGTCCACCACGCCGAACACGCCCAGGGCCAGCCCCAGTACCCACGCCCGCGAGCGCCGCGTGCCTCCGTCCGGCGCCACCTTCCGCGCACCCCGGAAGCGCACCACCGCCAGCAACAACCACCCGAGCATCACCGCCGCCAGCGCGAGGTCGAAGCCGTGGCTCCTGGCCAGCAGCGCGTCGATGCGGTCCCCGTCGCGCTCGCGTTCTCGGCGGCGACAGGCTCCACGCCCTCGCGCGGCGGCACCGCCAGGG
>NZ_JBKGHJ010000737.1:0-2974 GCF_046520365.1 Corallococcus sp. 4LFB | reverse complement strand
GCCGGGAGCGCCGCCCGTCGCGCGGGCCTCCGCGTACGCGGCGGCGTAGGCGGCCTCGGCCTGCACGGCCTCCATCGTGAAGTCGTCCGCGTCCGCGAGGAAGTCGCTCGACGACGCGAGGCCCGGCGCCGCTTCCTGGACCAGGTCCGGCCGGCTGTCTTCCATCGTGGCCAGGAACTCCTCCGGGGCGTCCGGCGCACCGGACGCCTCCAGCGCGTCGGACGCCTCCGCCCCCGCGTCCTCCTCGCCCAGGTCGTCGCTCAGCGCGCGCAGCTCCTCGTCGCTCAGGCTGGACAGGTCGCCGGACTCCAGGAGGAACAGCAGGTCTTCCGCCTCCTGCGCGGAGACGGTGGAGGGCATGGTGTCCAGGTTCTGGAGCTCCCACGCGGCCGCGTCGGGCGACAGGATGTCGGACGGGTCCATGGACGGATCCGCCGGCGCGGCTTCCGCGTGGCGCTCCGCCTGCTGGAAGTGGCGCGCCTGCAGCAGCGGCGTGGACATCTGCGGTGTGCCCAGCAGCTGGGAGTAGGCGGGCGCGGCCTCCTCGAAGGTGCTCTCGCCCGCGAAGGTGCGCAGCTGGGCGTTTTCCAGGAGCGCGGCCCGGGGCTCCGGGGCCTCCAGGCCCGCCGCGTGCCCCCGCGTCTCCGAGGACGTGTCCGCCGTCAGCCCCAGGTCCTCGAGCAGCGCACCCGCCAGGTCGCCGTCGGCGTCCGCCTGGAAGTCGCTCGCGTCGGAGAAGCCCCGCCGCACCGGCTCCACCGGCGTCATGGGCTGCTGCTTCACCGGGGCGGTCACCTCCAGCTCGGCGGAGATGCCCCAGGCCCGGGACGTCGAGATGCCAGAACCCACGCGGCGGATGGAGGTCATGGTTCTCCTCGGGTGATGGCCCGCAAGGCGGGCGGCTCCTGCATTGTCCGCCGGTCCCGGCGGGAGTTGCTAGGGGGACTCGCGCGATCCCTATTGGACGCGAGGCCCGATATCCTACCGGCGCCCATGACTTCCTTTCTTGCTCCACGTCTGCATCGCGCCGCCGGCCCTGGCCTCCAGGGTGTACCGCCCGTTGAAAAGTCGTGGCGGGGTGAAGCGGGGACGGCCGCAACGTCGCTCGGAGGACAGGGGAGCGAGGGCGCGTGGAAGGGACTCGCACCCGGGCGTTCTTCAAGGGCGACAACCCCGTGGGGGCGTCCCGGGGATGAAGCGACCGGGGCGCTGGCCTCCCGTTTGCTGTCCGGGAGCCTGGCCAGGAGGCGGTGGTGATGAGATTCGAGAGCGCGGGGCAGACCCACATCGGGCGCAGGCCGCACAACGAGGACGCGTACTGCGTGCTGCCCGAACGGGGGCTGTTCGTGGTGGCGGACGGGTTGGGCGGGCAGGAGGGCGGGGAGGTCGCCAGCCAGTGCGTGGTGGACACCTTCGCGGGCTTCAGCGACCGGCTGGACCGGGACCGCGACGGCACCTGGCCGGACGCGGTGGACCCCGCGAGGAGCCGCGAGGAGAACTACCTGGCCGCGTGCACCGCGCTCGCCCAGCGCACCCTGCGCGTGCGTCGCGTGGGCAAGCTCAAGGAGATGGCCTCCACGGTGGTGGCGCTCGCGGTGGGGGAGCGCTGGGCCGCGGTGGCCCACGTGGGCGACAGCCGCCTGTACCGCCTGCGCGAGGGCCGCCTGGAGTCGCTCACGCGCGACCACTCGCTCATCGAGGAGCTGCGCGCGGCCGGCCGTGAGCCGCCCGGCAACCCGGCCAACCTGCGCCATCTCATCACCCGCGCCCTGGGCACGGAGAACGCGGAGCCCACCCTGCAGCGGCTGGAGACGCAGCCCGGGGACATCTTCCTGCTGTGCTCGGACGGGCTGTATGAGCCGCTGGGGCCGGAGGTGCTGCGGGAGCAGCTGCGCGCGCCCTCCTCCGCCCAGGCCGCGTGCGACGCGCTCGTCTCCGCCGCGTACGAGGCCGGGGGCCGCGACAACATCACCGCCGTGGTGCTGCGCGTGGCGGTCTGAGCCTCCCCGCCCTGTCACACGCTGGGAGTGCGGGGCCCTGAACCCCTCAGGTCGGTCCTGACCGCCGACCCGACGCGATGGGTCCGGCCGGACGGAGGGGGAGTCACGCGACACAGGGACTTCAATCCTTCACATCTTCCAGGTTAATCTGGGGACTCCCCCTCGCGTCCCCCTCCCCTCGTCCGAGCACCCGTTGCGTATGACGCTCAGTCTTGCCGCACGCCTGACCGCGGCCCTCACCGCCGTCGTTATCGCCCTCACGCTGCTCACCGTGACGCTGTTGGGGCTGTCGCTGCGCTCGCGCGTGGAGTCCGAGATGGCCTCCGCCCTGACGCGGGATGCGACGCGCTGGCGGGCGCTGCAGGAGCAGGAGCTGCGGGTCCTGGCGGAGCTGGGGCACGTGGCGGTGGCCAACCCCGCGTTCACGCGGGCCTTCTCCCGGGAGCGCTCGGAGGCGGCCACGCTGCTGAACGAGCAGCGCGCGGTGCTGGGCGTGGACCTGCTGGTGCTGGTGGGCGTGAACGGGACGGTGATCGCGTCCACGGGCGAGGAGGACCTGCCGGGCCTCCTGAAGGTGGTGCGCCAGCAGGGGCAGGTGCTGCTGCCGGCCACGGGCGCGCCGCTGCTCGCGGTGGCGCGGCCGCTCCAGGTCAACGGCGCGCCGGTGGGCTCCCTGGTGGTGGGAGCGGAGCTGGGCGCGGAGGAGCTGAAGCGGCTGGGCGAGGGGAGCGAGCACCTGGAGTCGCTGCTGCACGTGGGGCCCCGGCTGGTGGCGCAGTCGCTGCAAACGGTCCAGGTGCCCGCGCTGCTGGGGGCGAGCCAGGGGGCGGACGGCGCCGAGGTGGACGTGGGCGGCGCGTCGATGCACGTGGCGCGGGTGCAGGTGGGGGAGGGGCTGGAGCTGGTGATGGCGCGCGGCGCCCAGGCGGAGTGGGCGCGGATGCGCGGCACGGCTGATGGCGGTGCTGGGCTGG
>NZ_JBKGHJ010000736.1:0-2996 GCF_046520365.1 Corallococcus sp. 4LFB | reverse complement strand
GGGCGCAGCTCGCCGTCGCCCGCCGGGCGCGCGAGGCGGCCCGCCTCCAGCTCGCGCACACCGTGGTGCGCGCGCCGTTCGACGGCACCGTGTCGAAGAAGCTCGCGAACGAGGGCGCGGTGCTCGCGCCCGCCGCCCTCACCGGCACCAACCTGGGCGGCATCGTGGAGCTGGTGGACCTCCAGGCACTGGAGGTCGAGGCCGAGGTCAGCGAGGAGCAGCTGTCGCGCATCCACACCGGCCAGCCCACGCTCATCTTCCTGGACGCCCTGCCCGAGCGCGCCTTCCCCGGCAAGGTGGCCACGGTGCGCCCCGCCATCGACCGCTCCAAGGCCACCGCCACGGTGCTGGTGCGCTTCCAGTCCGTCCCCCAGGGCGCGCTGCCGGACATGGGCGCCAAGGTGTCCTTCCTCCGCCAGCCGCTGCCCCCGGGCGAGCTGGACGCCCACGGCCAGCCCCCGCGCGTGCCCGCCAGTGCGGTGGTGCACGACAGCAAGGGCGACGCCGTGTGGGTGGTGAAGGACGCGCGGCTCACCCGCCAGCCGGTGCGCGTGGGCGAGCGCGTGGGCGACGAGGTGTCCCTGACGCAGGGGCCCCGCGCGGGCACGCAGGTGGTGGTGGCGCCGGACCCGAAGCGCCTGCGCGACGGCCGGCGCGTGAAGGTGGAGACGGGGGGCGGATGAGCCAGGACGCCCTGTCAGCTCCGGCCCCCGCCATGGTGCGCCTCCAGGGCGTGTCCAAGACGTACCGGCGCGGCACGGTGGAGGTGCCCGTGCTGGCGGGGGTGGACCTGAGCATCGACACCGGCGCCTTCGAGGCCTTCATGGGGCCGTCCGGCTCCGGCAAGTCCACGCTGCTCAACCTGGTCTCCGGGCTGGACCGGCCCACCACCGGCAGCGTCGAGGTGGCCGGCCGCGACCTGGCGGAGATGGATGACCGCGCGCTGAGCGACTGGCGCGCCGCGCACGTGGGCTTCGTCTTCCAGCTGTACAACCTCATCCCGGTGCTCACCGCGGCGGAGAACGTGGAGCTGCCCCTGCTGCTCACGCCGCTGACGCGCGCGGAGCGGCGCCGGCACGTGGCCGCCGCGCTGGAGCTGGTGGGCCTCACCCACCGCGTGAGCCACCGCCCGCCGCAGCTGTCCGGCGGCGAGCAGCAGCGCGTGGCCATCGCCCGCGCCATCGTGTCCGACCCGGACCTCATCATCGCGGACGAGCCCACCGGGGACCTGGACCGCAAGGCGGCGGAGGCCGTGCTGGACCTCTTCGGCGTGCTCCACCGGGAGCTGCACAAGACGCTCGTCATGGTGACGCACGACCCGCACGCCGCGGAGCGCGCCGGGCGCGTGCACCACCTGGACAAGGGGGTGCTCCAGTGAACTACGTGGGGCTGGCGGGCCGGGACCTGCTGCGCAACCCGCTGCGGCTGACGCTGACCATCCTGGCGGGCGCGGTGGGCGTGACGGCCTTCATCTTCCTGAGCACCGTCGTCGACCTCTTCTATTACAACGCGCGGGCCGCGCAGGTGGACCGGCTCATCGTCCGCAACAAGGTGTCCTTCACCCAGCCGCTGCCGCTGTCCTACTACGCGCGCATCGCCGCGCTGCCGGGCGTCACCTCCGTCACGCACCAGGAGTGGTTCGGCGGCACGCTGGGCGACACGCAGAAGGACTTCTTCGCCAACTTCGCCATCGACCCCCACACCTTCCTGGACGTCTTCCCGGAGTACCTCGTCCCGCCCCAGCAGCTGGCCGCCTTCCGCGGCGACCCGTGCGGCGCGCTCGTGGGGGAGCGGCTGGCCCAGCGCTTCGGCTGGAAGGTCGGGGACCGCGTGACGCTCAAGGGGCAGATCTACCCCGGCGACTGGACGTTCAACGTGCGCGGCATCTACACCGGCGCGCGCCCCGGGGTGGACACCACCGCGCTGGTGTTCGGCTACCGCTGCCTCAACGAGAGCGACCGGCTGACGGAGGCGCGCAAGGACCAGGTGGGCATCTACGCGGTGCGCGTGGACGACCCTGCGCGCTCCGCGGAGGTGGCGGCGGCCATCGACCGCCTGTTCGACAACAGCCCTACCCGACGAAGACGGAGAGCGAGAAGGCCTTCCAGCTGGGCTTCGTGGCCATGTCCTCGGCCATCGTCACCGCGGTGCGGGTGGTGTCCTCCGTCATCCTGCTCATCATCCTGCTCGTCATCGGCAACACGCTGGCCATGGGCGTGCGCGAGCGCACCCGCGACATCGCCACCCTGCGCGCCATGGGCTTCCGCCCGCGCACCGTGGTGGCGCTGGTGCTGTCCGAGTCCGCCGTCATCGGGCTGTGCGCCGCGGCGCTGGGCGTGACGGCCGCGCCGCTGCTGGTGGGCGCCTTCGCGAAGCTCATCGCCTCGCGGTTCGGCCCCATGCCGGACCACCTCACGCGCGGACACACGCTCTGGGTGTCCGCGCTGGCGGCGGTGGTGGTGGCCCTGCTGGCGGGCGTGGGGCCGGCCCTGCGCGCGGTGCGGCTGCCGGTGGCGGAAGGCCTGCGGAAGGTGGCCTGAGCCATGGTGCCGCTCTTCTACAATGCCCGCAGCCTGTGGGCGCGCCGGCTGTCCACCGGCCTCACGGTGGTGGGGCTGGGGCTGGTCGTCTTCGTCTTCGCCGCGGTGCTGATGCTGGCCAACGGCATCGAGTCCGCGCTCGCCTCCGGCGGGGACGCGTCCAACGTCGTCGTGCTGCGCAAGGGGGCCACCAGCGAGCTGGTCAGCGGCGTGGAGCGGGACGCGGTGCGCATCCTCACCACGGATCCGCAGGTGGCCTCCGGGCCGGACGGCACGCCGCTGGTGGCCGGGGAGCGGGTGGTGCTGCTGACGCTGCCCAGCGGCCGCACGCAGGCCATGAACACGTCCGCGCGCGGCATCAGCGCGGAGAGCTTCGCGGCGCGGCCGGAGGTCCGGCTCGTCTCCGGGCGCAGGCCCCGGCCGGGCGACCAACGAGGTGGTGCTGGGCCGCTCGCT
>NZ_JBKGHJ010000735.1:0-2996 GCF_046520365.1 Corallococcus sp. 4LFB | reverse complement strand
CGGTGAGCCGGGCATCGCTCATCAGGTTCACCGCGTAGGCCTCCACCACCAGCCGGCCCCCGCTCCCGCCGCCGCCGCCGCCGCCCGCTCCGGAGTTCTTGTTGGCCTGGCCGCCGGCACCACCGCCGCCGCTCACGGAGAGCGCCTTCTGGAGGGTCAGGGTCCGTGCCACGGAGAGCTGGAAGGCGCCGCCTCCGGCTCCTCCCTGGCCTCCCGCCATGTTGCCCGTGCCGCCGCCATTGCCTCCGGCGCAGCCACCCAGCAACAGCAGCGGATCATTGTTCTGGGGATCTCCCCCGGCCCGTGCCGTCCCGCCCGGTGTAAAGCCAATGCCTCCGGCCGCGCCCGCGGTCGCGTTGCCGCCGCCCCCGCCACCCTCCGCCTCACGCTCGGTCACGGTTCCCGTCACGCCCGTGGAGGAGCCACAGAGGGCATGGTTGCCGCCGGCTCCGCGCAGCGTGGCGCCGTTGAAACGGCCATTGGCCAGGATGGGCTGTCCGGGGTTCGCGTCCCCATAGACGGCGAGGATGATGGGCAGCGACCCAGTGAAGCGCAGCGGTCCACCCAACGTCAACGCGCTCACCGGGAACAGCACCGCCTGCAGGCCGCCGTTCAAGGTCGTGATGACCCTCGGCTTGAGGCTGGTCCTGTTCGTCACGCGGTTGTCCTGGTCCCACGTGAGCGTATCCGTGTTGAAGGTCACTTCACCGGAGGTGGTGAGGGCCGCGATGTCGGCGGGGTCCACCGCGTCCGGATCGAAGTTGCTGGGACGGTAGGGGAATGCGCTGCACGCGCCGTCTCCTCCGCGGCACCATCCCGCGCGCTGGTTGAGAGGGTTCACGCAGGCCGTGTTCACCTGCGCCGGGTCGGGGGCGTAGCTGCAATCATTGTTCGCCGCGCAGCCGCTGGTCGCGGGCAGGAAGCAGGTCTTGAGAGGGCAGAGGCTTGGCGCTCCACTGACGCAGGTTCCATTTCCATCACAGGTGTCATTGACGGTGCAGGTCTGGGAGTCCGTGCACGTGGAGCCCGCTGCCTGCGGCCTGAACTCGCATGCGCCGGTGGCCGTGTTGCAGGTGCCCGTGCTCTGAATGCACGCCTTGCTCTGCGTGCACGAGCGCTCGGTGCCCTTGCACTGCGCCATGCTCCCCGAGCCCGAGCAGCGGTCGCTTTCAGTGCAAGGGTTGCCGTCGTCGCAGGCCCGGTCCACGCAATCCTGTTCCTGACAGCCGAACCGCTTGTTGCAGTTGAGGTCTTCCGTCCCGGTGCAGGTCTCCTCCGCGCCCGGATGGGCGTCGGCCCGTTTGTCGTCGCAGTCGGAGACCCCCGCCCACTCGACGCCCGTAGGCGAGCCGTCGCCGTCTTCGTCCACGGCCTTCAACGTCACGTCGAGGCGCGTGAACTCCTTGGGGATGACGGTGAGCGAAGCGCTCGGGAAGGTCTCCACGGCGTCGCCCGAGCAACTGTTCCCCAAGGCCGTCACATACGACGACACCGTGACGCTCAGCGCCGTGTCCCAGTCCGCCTTGCGGCGCACCGCGACCAGCACCTCCCGCTTGTCGGCGTTCTTGAACTGGCTGGAGAGGATGTCCGTCCGGTCGGAATGCCCGTTCGCATCCTTCGCCTCGACGCGCAGGCACGCGGGCCTGAAGGAGCCGTACTTCACGGACACCCGGATGGCGCCTTCGTCGGGGGCCTTCTCCCCGCAGGCGGCCAGCAGCAACACACATCCCAACAGGCAGAGCCGTTGCATATGGCTTCGCAGTCTACCCGTCGGCCCTCCTCCTCTGAAGCCTCGCGGAGGAGAAGGCAGGGTTCCCAAGGACACGTCAGGGTGGGGGACAACCCTCCGTGGGGACCGGGCTCAGGACGGCGTCGTTCAGGGCGCAGGAGCGAACGCTGCGCAGGTGGATGGAGCCCGCGGCGCCGCCGCCACCTCCGCCACCGCCGCTCCCCAGAACGATAGCACCCTCACCCCCGCCGCCGCCGTTGGCGGTGAGGCGCGCACTGGACGTCAGGCTCACCTGGAAGGCTTCCAGCACGATGCGCCCTCCGCTCCCGCCGCCACCACCCCCCGCCGACTGGGCGGGTGACTCGCTCGCCTTTCCGCCCAGGCCGCCGCCGCCGCTCACGGAGAGGGTCTTTTCGACGGTCAGTGTCCTGGCGACCGAGATCTGGAATGCGCCACCCCCAGCGCCGCCAGGCCCAGCCGCCGCCGACGACGGTGGGGACGTCCTGGTACAGGGAGCCCGCGCCCAGGCCGTTGAGGTCGATGGACTGCACGCCGTTCTGCGCCGTCTTGTACGTGCTTTTCATCACCTTGATGCTCGAAGCTGCCATTGGTCGAGACGGTGATGCCCTGCTCGGCCTTGCCCAGTTCCGGGGCGTTGATCACCGCGTCCGGGCCCCCACAGCCCGCCAGCGCGAAAAAGCCAAAGCCCGCCACCGCGCTGCAACGCAGCACATGCTTGCGATTCATGATGTGATTCCCCCTGAGATGTGTTTCGCCCGTGCGTCGTGCGACAGGCGAAACACACACTACATGTTCTCACATGCAGTGTGTGAAACTTCACATCCAGGGTTGCTGGCCTGGTTGCTACCCAGGCGGGTCAGGGGAGGGTGCAGCCCCCCGTGGGAACAGGGCTGAGGACAGCGTTGGCGTTCACGGTGCAGGTCTGGATGCCCCGCAGGTGGATGAAGCCCATGGCGCCGCCACCGCCGCCGCCACCCCCTTCGAAGCCGTTGTACGTGGCGCCGTTTTTTCCCGTGCCCGCCGCGCCGTTCCGCGCGGCTCCCTGTCCGCCCTCGCCCTTGCTAATCGATATGGGGGTGGAGCCTCCAGGAGCTGGGGCCGCGGTGTCCACGCTGCCACTGCTCGCGCTGGCCCCGTTTTCATCGTCGTTGTTCTTGGCCGTCCCTCCCTCGCCGCCGCCTCCGCCATTGGCGGTGAGCCGGGCATCGCTCATCAGGTTCACCGCGTAGGCCTCCACCACCAGCCG
>NZ_JBKGHJ010000734.1:0-3010 GCF_046520365.1 Corallococcus sp. 4LFB | reverse complement strand
GACTGGGAGCTCCTGGCGCGCACCCTCGCCAGGGGCACCGCTGGCGCCGTCGCCGTGGACGTCCACCTGGCCCGCCCTGGAGGCTCCCCACTGGCTGCTGCGCGTCCAGGCCTGCCCTGGCGCGGCCCTGACGGCGCGCAACGAGGCCGTGCTCCGGCAGCTCGCGGGACGCCTGGGCGGCACGCTGAGCGTGGCCGTGGAGCCCCGGCTGGACCTCACCCTGGTGCTGCCCGGGGATGACGCCTTTCCCGTACCCGCTCACCGTTAGGGGTATGAGAAAGCAGGAGACGTCGGGATGACGCGCGAAAGGTAGGCGGAGGTCGCAACTCGCCTACTTGTCGATGCGATAAAAGGGAAAGCGGTTTTCCTTCCTGCCCCCGAAGGTCTCCCCCATGAAGCTCAACCGAAGCTCGAGCGTGCGCTCCACGAAGTCCGAGTCGGCGCTGCCCACGACGCCGCAGCCGCCGCGCCGAAACTCCGTGGATTCGAAGCCCCACGCGACGACGTCGTCCGCGACGCCGACGAGGCCCACCCGGACGAACTCGGCGCCGCCGACGGCCAACCGGCCGCCCAGCGACGTGTCCGCCGGCAGCCCGTCGCGCACCCGCCCGCGCAACCCGGAGGGGGCCGCGAGCGTGAACAACACGCAGGCGAGCGGCGCGAAGAAGCCCACGACGAACACGGAGATCCGCGCCTGGTACAAGCAGCAGATCGCCGGCATCCCCGCGAACGACGCGAAGCTCAAGGCGCAGGGCGCGTCGCTGGAGGACCGCGCGAAGGCCGCGCATGCCATCCGCCACGAGGCCCGCGTGGGCGCGCGTGAGTTCATGGGCACGTTCGAATCCGCGATGCTCAAGGCGCGCGACTTCTTCAAGTACGGCCGGCTGGACGGGCCCTCGTTCGACCAGCTCGTCGGTGAGGCCAAGAAGAGCGGCTTGAGCGAGGCGCAGGCGTACGACAAGATCATCAACAGCTCGCAGCGCACCAACCAGGCCGTGGACAACATCTACGCCAAGCCGCAGGCAAAGCTATGACCGCTGATCAACTGATGAAGCAGAAGCTGGAATGGGTGAAGACGTCGGACCCGCTCCACCCGCTGCGCACCAAGGCGGAGGGCAAGGAGCTGCGCCTGCGCATCGGCGACTTCCCCGAGGAGTCCATGTACACGCTGCTCGTCGACGACCAGGAGGTCACCGAGTTCGACGACTGGCCCAAGGCGTGGGTCCGCCCGCGCTGAAGCGCGCTCCCCGGCTGGAACGAAAAGACGCCCTGTCCCTCGCACCTGGCGAAGGACGGGGCGTCGTCGTTTCAAGCCGCCCTGCCCTGCCTCACGCGGAGCCGGGCAAGAGCTGGCGCACGAGCTCCAGGAGCTTGCCGCGCTCCACCTCGCGCTTGACGAGGTAGCCGTCCGCGCCCGCCTCCAGGCCGGCCGCGCGGTCCTCGTTGCTGTCCAGCGACGTGACCAGGATGATGGGCGTGCGCCGGAACATGGGGTGGCCCTTGATCCGCCGCGCCAGCCCCACGCCGTCCAGCCGGGGCATCTGCCAGTCGCTGACCACCAGGTGGCAGTGCACGCGCTCCAGCACCTGCCACGCCTCCTCGCCGTCCGACGCCGTCACCACCGGGTAGCCGGCGATCTCCAGCAGGGACTTCATCGCGAAGCGCGTGGTGAGCGAGTCGTCGCACACCAGGATGCGCGGCATCTTGGATTCGCCCACGGCCGCGCGCGTGTCCGGCTTGGCCGCGCGCAAGAGCTCCGGCGCGTTGAGCACCGGCACCACGCGGCCGTCGTCCAGCACCGCCGCGCCCGCCAGGTGCGTCACTTCCCGCAGGTGCTTGCCCAGCGAGCGGACCACCAGCTCCTGCTGCCCCACCACCTCGTCGATGGCGTACAGCACGCGCTCCTCGCCCAGCGACAGCAGCACCGCCGTCTGGCGCCGGCCCGACTCCAGCGCCAGCGGCATGCGCGGCAGGCCGATGGCCTCCGACAGCGACAGGAACGTGAGCTGCTCGCCGTCCAGCCGCGCCACCACGCGCCCCGCCACCGTGCCCACGTCGTCCGCGTCCAGGCGCAGCACGCGCTTCACGGTGTCGGAGGGAATCGCGGTGACGGTGGTGCCGGTGCGCACCAGCAGGCCCAGCGCCGCCGCCAGCGTCAGCGGCAGGTCCACGATGAAGCGCGTGCCCCTGCCCGGCGTGTACTCCACGTCCGCGCTGCCCTGCAGCCGCTGCGCGGTGGCCAGCACCACGTCCAGACCGACTCCACGCCCCGACGTGGACGTGACCTCCTCGCGCGTGGAGAAGCCCGGCTGGAAGATGAGCCGCGCGGCCTGCACGTCCGACAGCTTGTCCGCCGCCTCCTGGGTCATCAGGCCCCGGCGCACCGCCGTCGCGCGCACGCGCACGGGGTCCAGGCCCGCGCCGTCGTCCTCCACGATGACGCCGATGCGCGTGCCCCGCGCCTCCACCCGCACCACCAGCCGCCCCGTCTCCGCCTTGCCCGCCGCCTTGCGCGCCTCCGGCATCTCCAGCCCGTGGTCGATGGCGTTGCGCACCAGGTGCACCAGCGGATCCTTCAGCGCGTCCACGATGCGCCGGTCCAGCCGCACGTCGGTGCCGCCCAGCTCCAGCGCCACCTCCTTGCCCAGCCGGGAGGCCGTCTCGCGCACCGTGCGCCGCAGGGGCTCCAGCACCTGCGAGGCCGGCACCATGCGCAGGTCGCGCAGGTCGTCGCGGATGACCTGGGCCACCAGCGACTGCTGCTCGCCGTCGCGGTGCGCCTCCTTCGCCTGCTCCAGCAGGCGCTTCTGCATCGTGCGCATCAGGCTCACGCCCGTGCGCAGCGGCTCCAGCGCGGGCCCGCCGCCGGCCATGGCCAGCTGCGACGCGGCGCGCTCCAGGTGCAGCAGCACTTCGTGCGCCTGGTCCGTCAGCGTGCGGAAGCCGTCCGAGCGCCGGCCCTGCTGCGACCGCCCGGACACCAGGTGCTCCACCTGGAGCGCCAGCCGAG
>NZ_JBKGHJ010000733.1:0-3025 GCF_046520365.1 Corallococcus sp. 4LFB | reverse complement strand
CGCTGCTCACGTCGCTGTACAAGAGCGACAGCGACCTCGCGGTGCGCAGGTCCGCGCTGGAGGGGCTGGCGCGGCTGGGCCAGTCCGGTGCCCGGCCGCTGCTGGAGTCCCTGCGCGGCGTGGATCCGCGGCTGGATCCGGAGCTCGACGCGTGGCTGTCCGCGCTGAAGCTGAACCTCCAGGAGTGGCACCTGATCCTGCGGGAGAAGCAGCGCCTGTCGCCCTGAGTGCGTCTTCTTGGGGGCGGTGCTGTTCCATGGCGGGCATCCCCGCGTCCGGCCACGCCGAAAAGGTGGCCGGGTGCCGGGGAGTGCGACAGGTTGGGCGGGCCATGTCCGACAGCGGTTTCGGCTCGTCCACCCTCGCCCTGGCGCTCGTTGGCAGCGCCGTCACCATCCTCTCCACCAGCCTGGGCGCCCTGCCCGCCCTGGCCGCGCGCAGCATCTCCCAGCGCTCCAAGGACGTGCTGATGGGCTTCAGCGCGGGCGTGATGCTCGCGGCCACGGCCTTCTCGCTCATCGTGCCCGCCATCCACCTGGCGGAGGCGCGCACCCATTCGCGCTTCCTTCCGGCGGCGGTGGTGGGCGGCAGCATGCTGGTGGGCGGCCTCTTCCTGCACCTGTGCAACCGCTTCATCCCGCATGAGCACTTCATCAAGGGCCAGGAGGGCAACGCGGAGGCGGTGAACCTGAAGCGCATCTGGCTGTTCGTGCTGGCCATCGCGCTGCACAACTTCCCGGAGGGGCTGGCGGTGGGCACCGGCGTGGGCAGCCGCTCCATGACCATCGCGGTGCCCATCCTGGTGGGCATCGGGTTGCAGGACATCCCGGAGGGCTTCGTCGTCGCGCTGGCGCTGATGGGCGTGGCGTACAGCCGCAAGCAGGCGGTGCTGGTGGCGCTCTACACGGGGCTGGTGGAGGGGGTGGCCGCGCTGGTGGGCTTCTTCGCCACGTCGTTCGCGTCGGGCGTGCTGCCGTGGGCGCTGGCGTTCGCGGGCGGGTCCATGCTGTACGTCGTCAGCGACGAGATGATCCCCGAGAGCCACCGCCAGGAGTACGCGAAGGAGGCCACCGCGGGGCTGATGGTGGGCTTCGTGATGATGATGTTCCTGGACGTGACGCTGAGCTGACGCGGGCGGTGCGCGTGCCCGCGTCTGTGTCCTGGCGGACACCCGGCTGCCCGCCCGGGGGCCCGGACGTGGTAGTTTCAACCGCATGTCTGTGTCGGATCGAACCCGCATCGACGGGCCCCCCGGGGAGTCGAAGGACAAGGGCGCCCGCCCGGACGAAGAGGGGGCGGAAGCCGCGCTCCATGTGACGCTGCCGTACGAGCAGGCCCGCCGTCCGGGGGACCTGCCCACGGTGCGCCGCTTCCGCCTGTCCGTGGTGGAGGGCCCGGGCGCGGGCACGGTGTGGGAGTCCACGGCGGACACCTGTTCGGTGGGCTCGCACCCGCTCAACGACTTCGCGGTGGAGGACTCCACCGTGTCGCGCTTCCACTGCGAGGTGCGAATCGGGCCCAAGGGCCCGCAGGTGAAGGACCTGGACAGCCTCAACGGCGTCATCGTGGACGGCGTGCAGGTGGTGGAGGGCATCCTGCGCAGCGGCAGCCTGCTGCGGCTGGGCCGCGTGGTGCTGCGGTTCGACTTCAGCGCGGAGAGCAACCGGCTGCCCCTGTCGGAGCTGACGCGCTTCGGCACGCTGGTAGGCACGTCCGTGGCCATGCGCGGCTGCTTCGCGATGATGGAGCGGGCCTCCGCGCGCGACGTCACGGTGCTGCTGGAGGGAGAGACGGGCACAGGCAAGAGCCAGGCGGCGCTCGCCATCCACCAGGCCGGCCGGCGCAGGGACGCGGCGTTCCTGGTGGTGGACTGCGGCGCCATCCCCCCGCACATCCTGGAGAGCGAGCTGTTCGGCCACGAGAAGGGCTCCTTCACCGGCGCGGTGAGCCGGCGCGCGGGCGTCTTCGAGGAGGCCGACGGCGGCACCGTCTTCCTGGACGAGATTGGCGAGCTGCCTCCGGAGCTGCAGCCCAAGCTGTTGCGCGTGCTGGAGAACCGGGAGATCCGCCGGGTGGGCAGCAACACGTACCAGCCGGTGGACGTGCGGCTCATCGCGGCCACGCACCGCGACCTGCGCGCGGAGGTGAACGCGGGCCGCTTCCGCTCCGACCTGTTCTTCCGGCTCGCGGTGCTGCGCATCGCGATGCCCTCCCTGCGTCAGCGGCCGGAGGACCTGCCCCTCCTGGTGTCGGGCATCCTGGAGTCGCTGGGCGCGGACCCGGAGCGCACGGGCGCGCTGCGCACGCAGGAGTTCCTGTCCCGCCTGAGGCACGCGGCGTGGCCGGGCAACGTGCGCGAGCTGCGCAACCACCTGGAGCGCTGCCTGGTGTTCGAGGACGCGCTGCCCCTGGCGGAGGAGGACTCGCGCCCGGAGGGCAGCCCGCTGGAGGTGGACCTGTCGCGGCCGTACGCGGAGCAGCGCCGGCGCGTGGTGGACGACTTCGAGCGCCGCTACCTGCGCGCACTGCTGGAGAAGCACCAGGGCAAGGTGGCCCAGGCCGCCGTCACCGCCGGCATGGACCGCGTGCACTTCTACCGGCTGCTGCGCAGGCACGGCATCAAGCCGTGAGGGGGCCATGAGGTAGCCCCCCCTGCGGGAGGCGAAGCGGCCGAACTGGTCCGACAGTCGGACCCGTTGCCCAGGACCGCGCCCGGCACCCGCCCCCCTACCGTCTGGCGGAGAGCCGCCAGCGCTCCGGCGCGTCCGGCAGGAGGCTGGCGGCGAAGTCCAGCTCCAGCCCCCGCAGCGCCGGGCCGGTGACGACGGGCGACCCTTGCTCCCCGTCGTCGCGCACCCAGCCGGGCAGGTGGAGCAGGCCCCCTTCCCCGCCCTCCGCGTCCCACCCGGAGGCCGCGCCGTCCGTCCAGCCGTGGGGCTCGTCGCGCGCCGTCAGCCGGTCCACGTGCACGGTGACGTGGAAGCGCGCGGGGGAGGCGTCCCGGCCCGTCAGCGCGAGCCCCACG
>NZ_JBKGHJ010000732.1:0-3045 GCF_046520365.1 Corallococcus sp. 4LFB | reverse complement strand
GCTCAGGCCGCCTGGCGCGGCTGCTCCTCGGAGGCCGGCACGGCGGGGGCGGCGTCCGGCGCCTTCGCCCGGCCCGCCAGGCCCTGCAGCAGGCTGGACACGCCCACGTAGAGGAAGCCCGCCAGGAACAGGATGATGAAGGGCACCGACGTGTAGATGCGCGCGTCGATGGCGAACCACAGCGCCCCGGTGAAGTAGGCGGCGAAGAGCAGCTCCACCGCCGGCATCAGCGTCTTGCTGCCCCGGTAGCTCTTCTTCACGGCCTTGACGCTCTTGCCCTCGGCGCCCGTCTTCGGCGTGCGCGCGAAGCCCGACTGCTGGTTGAGCAGCGCCTCGCCCACGGCCTTCGCGTTGTTGATGGCCAGGCCGATGCCCAGGCTCATCAGGAAGGGCAGGTACTTGAAGCGCTCCCAGCCCTTCACGCCGCGCTCGCGCTGGGCGGCCACGTAGAAGACGCAGACGCTGGCCGTCGCGGTGATGAAGAAGGGCAGGTCCAGGAACAGCGTGCCGTACAGGCCGTGCTGGAAGCGCACCACCATGCTGATGGGCATCAGCACGGACAGCAGCACCATCAACAGGTAGGCCATGTTGTTGGTGAGGTGGAAGAAGGCCTCGCGCTTCACCAGCAGCGGCAGGTCGCTCTTGAGGATGGTGGGGAGCAGCTTCTTCGCCGTCTGGATGGAGCCCTTGGCCCAGCGGTGCTGCTGGCTCTTGAAGGCGTTCATGTCCACCGGCACCTCCGCCGGGGAGATGACCTCCGGCAGGAAGATGAACTGCCAGCCCTTCAGCTGGGCGCGGTAGGACAGGTCCAGGTCCTCCGTGAGCGTGTCGTGCTGCCAGCCGCCCGCGTCGGAGATGGTGCTGCGGCGCCAGATGCCCGCGGTGCCGTTGAAGTTGAAGAAGCAGCCGGCGCGGTTGCGCGCGGTGTGCTCGATGATGAAGTGCCCGTCCAGGAAGATGCTCTGCGCCTGCGTGAGGATGGAGAACTCACGGTTCAGGTGGCCCCAGCGCACCTGCACCATGCCCACCTTCGCGTCCGCGAAGAAGGGCACCGTGCGCATCAGGAAGTCGGGGCTGGGGACGAAGTCCGCGTCGAACACCGCCACGTACTCGCCCGTGGCCAGCTTGAGGCCGTTCTCCAGCGCGCCCGCCTTGAAGCCCTGGCGGTTGACGCGGTGGATGTAGACGATGTCGTGGCCCTTCTGGCGGTGGCGCTCCACGCACGCCCGCGCGATGCCGCACGTCTCGTCCGTGGAGTCGTCCAGCAGCTGGATCTCCAGCAGCTCGCGCGGGTAGTCGATGCGGCACACCGACTCCACCAGACGCTCCACCACGTACATCTCGTTGAAGATGGGCAGCTGGATTGTTACCCGAGGCAGCGCGGGAAGCGTGCCGTTGGGCGTCGGCAGCTTGAACTTGTGGCGGTAATACAGAAACGCCATGCGGTAGCGGTGGGAGCCGTAGACTCCCAACACGCTCAGCAAGCTGAAGTAGACTGCCAGGAAGATGATCTCGACGGTGGTCATCGGTGACGCTCAGCCCCTCCCGCCGGCCCTGTCGCCAGCGGTCCTACCAGACGTGGCGGCATGCCCGACCGACCGCTCACGCTGACCGCCGCCTGTGGGTCTGCTGAGCCCCGCCCCGTATGTGCCCGTAAAGACTGGGCTTTGACCTTCCGGCTACTGATCGCCGGCGGACAATAGGGAGCGACCCGGGTCGTGTCAAACTATTCCCCGGATTCGAGAGGCGTCGCAGGGCAGACTTGACGCAGGATGTCACCCCCTCCTTCCCTGCGTCAAAGGGCTTCCGGGACGACGTCCCGGGTGCTCCGAGCGGCGCAGGACCTAGCGGGCGATGCGCAGGGGCACGGGCGCGACGGGGGCGGCCTCGGTGACGTGGGACTCGTCGCGGGTGGCGCGCTCGAGCACGCCCTGCACCAGCGCCGGGAAGTCCAGGCCCGCGCGGGCGGCGATCTTCGGCAGGAGGCTGGAGGGGGTGAAGCCCGGCAGGGTGTTCACCTCCAGCACCACGTCGTTCTCCGTGTCGGAGCAGAGCAGGTCCACGCGGCCGTAGCCCCGGCAGCCCAGGGCGCGGTACGCGGCGAGCGCGAGCGACTCCACGTTGACGCGGCGGGTGTCGGACAGGCGGGGCGGGAGGAAGTACTGGGTGCCGCCCCTGTACTTGGCCTCGTAGTCGAAGCCCTCGCGGGGGAAGGCCACCTCGCAGCTGCCCAGCACGCTGTCGCCGAGGATGCCCACCGTCACCTCCTGGCCCTTCACGAAGCGCTCCACCAGGGCCTCGCCGCCGAAGCGGCACGCCTGGGCCACCGCGGGCACCAGGGCCCCGGCGTCGTGCACCACGGACAGGCCCACGGACGAGCCGCCCTTCGCGGGCTTCACCACGCAGGGAAAGCCGCTGTCGCCGTGCAGCTCCAGCGCGCGCTCCGCGTCCTCGCGGGCCACCCGGTAGCCCCGGGGCGTGGCCAGGTTGTGCAGCTGGAAGAGCTTCTTCGCCATGGGCTTGTCCATGGCCAGCGCGGAGGCCAGCACGCCGGAGCCGGTGTACGGAAGCTCCAGCAGCTCCAGCAGGCCCTGCACGCGGCCGTCCTCGCCCATGCGCCCGTGCAGCGCGAGGAAGGCCACCTCGATGTCGGCCGCGCGCAGCGCCCGGTCCAGGCCCGGCCCCGCGAAGACGCGGGTGACGGTGTGCCCCAGGGTCTCCAGGGCCGCCACCACGGCCTCCCCCGTCTTGAGCGAAATCTCCCGCTCCTCGCCCCACCCGCCCATCAGCACTCCCACGCGCTTGCCCATGTCGTTGATGCCTCCCTGGGCCCGCGTCAGAGCACGGATGATGCCACGCACCGGCCGGGGTCCCCGGCGCGGACGTCGCATGCAAGTGGCTGGAATGACAGGGGTTTCGCGGTGGTGCCTGCTGGCAGGCAGCCGTGTCCGGGGGGACACGGCGCGGCCCGGCGGCCACGTGCGGGAGTGTTTACAGGGCGCCGCGCCCGGGCCCTGGAGCCCCGGACCAGAGGCGCGGCGGGGC
>NZ_JBKGHJ010000731.1:0-3052 GCF_046520365.1 Corallococcus sp. 4LFB | reverse complement strand
GCCAGGCCGCCCCACGACAGCCAGCTCACCGCGCCGCGCACCCAGTGCGGCCGCGCGAAGTCCCCGGGCAGCCCCGCCTCCGAGAAGAGGATCCACCGCCGGAAGATGCGCAGGAAGGCGCCCAGCTCCAGGTGGCCCGTGACGACGCGCAGGGGCGCGTGGACGACGCGGTTCTTCCACCCGGCCTCGTGCAGCCGGCGCCCCAGGTACATGTCATCCACGAACTGCCCGGCCGCGCAGCCCACGCCCCCGATGGCCGCGAGCGCCTCCCGGCGGAAGACCATCAGCTGCCCCATGATGAAGGGCAGCGCGCCATCCGGCGCCGCGGCGCGGCGACCGACGCGCCGTACCACGCGTTCACCAGCAGCCCGTAGCCCACGTCCCCCGCCAGCGGCGCGTCCGCCGCCGCGTAGATGGGCGCGAACGTGGCGCCCGTCCCGCCGTCCTCCAGCAGGGCGCCCACCAGCGCCGTGAGCACGCCGGGCGTGGGCCGCGTGTCCGAATCACTGAAGGCCAGCAGGTCGCACCGGGAGCGGGCCACGCCCACCTGCATCGCGTTGAGCTTGCCGGTCATCCCTCGCGGAGGCTCGCCCGCGACCACCAGCTCCACCCGCTTCGCGCGCGTGGGGTGCGCGGCCACCTCCTCGCGGGTGGGGAGGAACGCCGGGTCCTCCTCGCTGTCGAAGACGAAGAGCACCTCCCACTCGCCGGGATAGTCCAGGTCCAGCAGCGCGCGCACGTTCGCCCGCGCGTCCACGTCCAGGCCCCGGATGGGCCGGATGACCGTCACCGAGGGCGGCTCGAAGCGCCTCGCGGGCGGCGCCGGACGCCGCCGCAGGCCGGCCATCAGCTCCAGGTGGCCGTGCACGAGCACGCCCAGCGCCGCCGCCGTCCCTCCCAGGTCGCGCGCGTTCATGGCCGCACCTCCGTGCCCTGTGTCCCCTGTGCCCGAGCGGGTGAGCGCCTCCAGTGGCCCGGCCCCCACCAGTTGAAGTCCCCCATCAGGCGCATCATCGCGGGGACGATGAGCACCCGGACCAGCGTCGCATCCAGCGCGACCGCGATGGCCATGCCCAGCCCCATCGCCTTCACCACCACCACCGAGGCCAGCGTGAAGGCCGCGAACACGGCCACCATGATGGCCGCCGCGCTGGTGATGAGGCCGCCGGTCCGCTCCAGTCCCTCGGCCACCGCGTGGGTGTTGTCGCCCGTGCGCAGCCACTCCTCGCGGATGCGGCTGAGCAGCAGCACCTCGTAGTCCATGGACAGGCCGAACAGCGCGCAGAACAGCAGGATGGGCAGCGACGGTTCGATGGGCCCGGGTTCGAAGCGCAGCAGCCGGTGCAGGTGTCCCTCCTGGAAGATGAACACCAGGGCCCCGAACGAACCGGCCAGCGACAGCAGGTTCATCAGGAGCGCCTTCAAGGGCAGCACCACGGAGCGCAGGAGCACGAAGAGGACGATGCACGTCATCCCCATCACGAACCCCACGGCCGCGGGCGTGTGCCGCTTCACGAAGGCCGCCGCGTCCACGTCCGCCGCGGTCTGCCCTCCCACCTGCCACCGGCCGTCGCCCACCGCGCGGTCCTCGCGCAGCGCGCGGACCAGGTTCCGGGCCTCGACGCTGCTGGGCGCCGAGGACGTCAGCACCTGCATCACCGCCACGTTGCCGGTGACGTACGCGGCCCGCGCGGCCTGGAGCTCCGGCGGAAGGAGCTGGGGCGGCGCCGCGGCCATCCGTTGCACGGTCGCCCGGTCCATGCCGGGGACCAGGGTCACCGCGCTCTCCACGCCCAGCACCCCGGGCAGCGCAGAAATCCGCCGGCTGGCGTCGTGAAGCGCGCCCGCGCGCTCCGGCGTGAGGGGACTGCCGCCCGGGAACTCCACGGCGACCAGCACCCGGGTGGCGGCCTCGCGGGGGAACAGGCGGGCCAGGGTCTCCGCGCCCCGGCGGGCTTCGGTGCCCTCGGGCAGCGCCGTGATGTCCGTGGCCGCCAGTTGCAGCCGCCGGAACGGCAGCCCCATGGCCAGCAGCAACGCCAGCGTCGGCAGCAGCACCCACCAGGGATGCCGCATCACCCAGGTGGCCAGCGCGTGCCACCCGCCGCCGCGGCCCTCCGTGCGCGCGAAGGGCAGCCGCCCCCGGTCCACGCGCGGCCCCAGCCAGGCCAGGAGCGCGGGCAGCACCGTGAGCGCGAAGAGGACCGCGAAGGCCACCACCAGGGCGCCCCCCAGCCCCATGGCGCTCAGGTACGAGCCGCGGAAGAACAGCAGGCCCCCCAGCCCCACCGTGACGGCCAGCCCGGAGAACGCCACCGCGCGTCCCGTGGTGTCCAGGGTGCGCGTCAGCGCCTGCTCCGTCGTCAAGCCACGGGCAAGCTCCGCGCGGAAGCGGCTCACGATGAAGAGCGAGTAGTCGATGGCCACGCCCAGCCCGATGAGCGACACCACGTTGAGCGTGTACTGGGCCATGTTCGTGACGTGCGACAGGAGCAGCACGCCCGCCACGCCGCACAGCACCGCCAGCCCGCCCACCACCAGGGGCAGCATGGCCGCCACCACCGTCCGGAACACCCACAGCAACACGAGCAGCGCGAGCGGGAACGAGAGCAGCTCCGCGCGCAAGAGGTCATGCGCCAGCAACTCGTTGAGCGCGGCCAGGAAGGCCACCTTGCCGGTGAGCGTCGTCTGGAGGCCCGAGCCGTCCAGCGCCGCGCGCACGGCGGGGAACGCGGCGGTGGCCTCGCGCTCGCCGCCCTTGAGCCGCACCAGCGCCAGGAGGTCGTGGCCCGTCGGCGCCACGAAGCGGGCCCGGAAGGCCTCGGGCGCTCCGATGGGCGACACCACCGACGCGACCTCCGGCAGCCGCTGCACGCGCGCCAGCGCGGACGTGACCGCCTGGGCGAAGCGCGGCGCATCGGTCGTCCATTCATCGTGGTGGAAGATGACCGCGAGGGTCTGGTCGTTCGACCCCGCGGAGGCGCCCCGCGCGAGCGCCTCGGCCCGCGCGGCTTCGATGCCCTCGATGGTCCCGGTGGTGAGGTCCCCGGCC
>NZ_JBKGHJ010000730.1:0-3071 GCF_046520365.1 Corallococcus sp. 4LFB | reverse complement strand
CGCGCCGTGCGGCTCGTCGCCGAGGCCGCCTGGAGGCCGCCGCGCTGCCGACGAGGAGTCCTCCGTGCCGGAGCTCCGCCAGGCGATGGACCGGTGGATCGCCAGGCTGCCTCCTTCCGCGCGCAGGGACCTCAAGGCCGCCATGACCACGCCGAAGCCCGCGGACCCCTCCCGGGACGCGCTCACCCGGTGAGCGCTTCCCCTGGCGACGCGAAGGCTCGGAGCCGCCCGCCGTCCCCCTCCCCGAGGGGCCCTGCCGGGCGGGCGCGAGGGGCCCACGTTATACGGAGGGTGGAATGACGCTCCTCACGGACTCCCCTGTCGCCCCCCTCCCGCCCGAAGCGGGCGTGGACGCCCTGGCCTCGCTGCTGCGCGGACGCCGCGTCGTGGTGCTCACGGGCGCCGGATGCAGCACCGAGTCCGGCATCCCCGACTACCGGGGCCCGGAGACGCGCCACAAGGTGCGCAACCCCATCCAGCACCGCGAGTTCCTCCACAAGCCGGAGGTGCGCCAGCGCTACTGGGCGCGCAGCCTGCTGGGCTGGCCGCGCTTCACCTCCGCCCGTCCCAACGACGCCCACCTCGCGCTGGCCGCGCTGGAGACGGCGGGCGTGGTGCCCGGCCTCATCACCCAGAACGTGGACGGCCTGCACACGCGGCGGGCAGCGAGCGCGTGCTGGAGCTGCACGGCGCGCTGTCTCGGGTGCGCTGTCTGGCGTGCGGCGCGCAGGAGCCCCGCGCGTCGCTCCAGGCGCGGATGCTGGGCCTCAACCCGGACTTCGCGCACGCCGTCGTGGAGCTGCGTCCGGACGGCGACGCGGAGCTGCCGCCGGAGGCGATGGAGGGCTTCCACGTCCCCGCGTGCACGCGCTGCGGCGGGACGCTGAAGCCGGACGTGGTGTTCTTCGGCGACAACGTCGCGGCCCCGCTGGTGCAGGACGCGTTCTCGCTGGTGGAGGAGGGGGACGCGCTGCTGGTGGTGGGCTCGTCGCTGACGGTCTACTCCGGCTACCGCTTCGTCACCCGCGCCGCGGAGCGGCACATGCCCATTGGCATCCTCAACATCGGGGAGAGCCGGGGCGACGCCCTGGCGGATGTGCGCGTGGAGGCGAGGGCAGGCGACGTCCTGCCCCGGCTCGCCCGGGCGCTCACGCGCACCTGACGTCCCCCTCCCACACCGGGCGTGCGGCCCTGTCACCGGGACGGCACCGAATGGGGACGCCCGGGGCGGGGCCAGGTGTGCCATCATCCCCGGCTTCGCGAGGCACGTGCGCCAGGCCGTGCACGGGACGGAGACACAGGGCTGATGGACACCGGACGCCCGCTGGGCGGCAGGTACTCGCTGGAGCGCAGGATTGGCGGCGGTGGCATGGGCGCCATCTGGCGGGCCGTCGACCTGCAACTCCAGCGGCACGTGGCCCTCAAGCTCATCGCTTCCGACGTCGTCGCGCGCACGCCGGAGGCGCACCGCCACTTCGAACAGGAAGCGCAGGCCGTGGCGCGGCTGCACCACCCGCACGTGGTGCAGGTGCACGACTCCGGCGTGGACGGCGGCGTGCCGTACATCGTCATGGAGCTCCTGGAGGGCGAGGACCTGGAGACGCGCCTCACCCAGCAGGGGCGCCTGTCCCCGGCCCGCGTGGCCGCGCTCGTCACGCCGGTGGCCCGGGCCCTGGCGGCGGCGCACGCGCGGGGCATCGTCCACCGCGACCTGAAGCCCGCCAACGTCTTCCTCGCCCACGTGGACGGCGAGGAGGTGGTGAAGGTGCTCGACTTCGGCATCGCGCGGCTCGCTGCTGCCCACGGGCGCGCCCGCGCAGGCCGAAGGGCTCACCGGCACGCTGCGCTACATGAGCCCGGAGCAGCTGCGCGCGGATCCGGACCTGGACGCCCGCGCGGACCTCTGGTCGCTCGCGGTGGTGCTCTACCGCGCCCTCACCGGCCAGTTCCCCTATGGCGCCGAGTCCGTGGGGGCCCTCCTGCGCGGCGCCTTCCACCCGCCCGCGGTGGCCGTCTCGCAGCTGGTGCCGGAGCTGGGCGCGGGCGGTGACGCCTTCTTCCAGCGCGCCCTGCACCCGAAGCTGGAGCAGCGCTTCACCTCCGCGCGCGAGCTGGCCGCCGCCTTCGTCGCGCTGGTGGAGGCGGGCCGCGCTGCGCAGGCCGCCACGTGCTGGTGGTGGACGACGAGCCGGACGTGGAGGTGCTCATGCGCCAGCGCTTCCGCCGGCACGTGCGCGACGGCGTCTACCGCTTCGTCTTCGCCCGCGACGGCGAGGAGGCGCTGGAGGCGCTGCGCCAGCACCCGGACACGCACGCGGTGCTGTGCGACCTGAACATGCCGCGCATGGACGGGCTCACCTTCCTGTCGCGCGTGGGGGAGGTGGATCCGCTGGTGAAGGTGGTCATCGTCTCCGCGTACGGCGACATGCCCAACCTGCGCACGGCGATGAACCGGGGCGCGTTCGACTTCCTCGTGAAGCCGGTGGACCTGGACGACCTGGAGTCCACGCTGGCCAAGACGGTGCGCCACGTGGCGGAGCTGCGCCGCGCGGTGCGCTCCACGGAGGAGAACGCGCTGCTGCGCATGTTCGTGCACGGCGGCATCGTGGACCGGGTGCTGCCGCTGGTGCGCGGCCCCGGCGCGCTCGCGGGCGAGCAGGTGGACGCCACGGTGGCCTTCCTGGACGTGGCGGACTTCACCGCCGTCACCCGCCAGCACCCGCCGGAGTCCGCGCTGCGCCGGCTCAACGCCAACTTCGAGGTCATCCTCCCGGAGCTGGAGTCGCGCGGCGGCGTGGTGGACAAGTTCCTGGGGGACGCGGTGATGGCCGTCTTCCAGGGCGAAGGCCACGTGTCGCGCGCGCTGGACGCGTGCCTCGCGGTGAAGCAGCGGCTGCAGGGCCTGGCGTGGAGCGGCGGCGACGCGTCCCCGTACGCCCACGGCGTCTGCGTGGGCGTGGACACCGGGCCGGTCGTCTCAGGCAACGTGGGCGCGGCCGGGCGCGGGCGCCTGGACCACACGGTGCTGGGCGACGTGGTGAACACCGCGGCCCGGCTCGCCACCGTGGCCG
>NZ_JBKGHJ010000072.1:0-23091 GCF_046520365.1 Corallococcus sp. 4LFB | reverse complement strand
TGTAGGACTGCGGAATCACCGCGCCCGTGCTCGTGCCGCTGCGCCATGCCGGGTTGGCCGCGCCGGTGGGTCGCCCAGCGGCTCCGTGTACGGGTTGCCGATGGGGCTGCCCGCGGACGCGGTGGCGGGCGTGCCCGCCGGCGCCCCCGGGTTCGGCTGGCTCGTGGTGATGGCGGCCGCGGAGTTCGGATCCACCTGGGCGTTCGCGGAGCCCAGCGCCAGGGTGCCCGCCGCCAGGCTCATCCAGATCCATTGCTGAGACATCGTGCCGCTCCTTGCGCGTGCGCGGCCGGGCGTGCGACGCCTCGGCCTAATGGGTGGGCGTGGGCCGGTGAGGACCCTGGCCGTCTCCCATGAGTTGCTCACCCCGGGGACCCGAGGGAACCGCACGGTGGCGCCGCTTGCGCTCGGAGAGCACCAGCAGCAGCGCGGGGAAGGCCACCAGCATGATGAGCAGGTTCATCCCGAACCCCACGTTCGCCAGCGCCCCAATCGAGTTGAGGCCCGGGTGGTCCGCGAGCAGCAGCGCGCCGAAGCCCACCGCGCTCGTGAGCAGGCCGCCGCAGATGGCCTTGCCCGTCTCCGAATACACCCGCACGAAGTCGCTGCCCGGCGACGCGAGCCGCGTGATGAGGTGCACGCCCGCGTCCACCGTCGTCCCGATGAGCACCGGGATGACCAGGATGTTGAGGTAGTTGAACTCCATGTGCAGCAGCGGCATCAGCCCCAGCACCGCGAACAGCGACACCGCCGTGGGCATCAGGCACAGGAGCGCGCTGCGCAGCGAGCCCAGCGTCAGCCACATGGCCACCAGCACCGTGAGCGTGGAGCCCAGGAGGATGAACGGCGCCTCGTGCGACACCATGTTCACGATGTCCGCCTGCACCATCGCTTCGCCGGCCACCACCGCGGTCCGGCCATCCGGCAGCGTCACCCCGCGCACCTCCTTCGCCATCCGGCGCATGGCCTGGCCGTCGGACTGGTCCGCGGACGGATACACCAGCACGAAGCCGGTGCCCGGGCCGCCGCGTCCCTCGAACTGCTGGCGCACGCTGGGAGGCAGGTCCGCCACCGTGAAGGGCCGCGCCTCCACCTGCACGCGCAGCTCCGCCAGCTGCTTGCGCTGCGCGGGGGTGAGCTGGCTTTCGGGCACGTTCTTCAACAGCTTCCCGATGTCCTTCAGGAGGGCCTGCTTCTCCTGCTGCCGCTCCGGCACCAGGTTCGCGAGCGCCGCGACGAAGTCCACCGTGGAGCTGGCGCCCCGCTGCTGCTTGCGCGCCTGGAGCTCCCGGACGACCGCCGCCTCCTCCTCGCGGGAGTTCGTGAGCACCACCAGCGGGACCTGCGAATAGCCGATGAGCTGGTTGACCGCGCGGTCCAGCACGAACGAGTCCAGGCGCTGGTCCTGCAACGAGGAGATGTCGTAGTCGAACCGCAGGCGCGGCAGCTGCGTGAGCAGGCCCGCCACGATGAGCGCGGACACGACGGTGAGCAGCCCGCGCCGGTGGGTGAGGAGGTTGCCCAGCGGGGCCTCCGTCGTCTCCGTGGAGGCCGCTCGCGGCTTCCAGCCCCAGCGCGACACCAGCCCCAGCAGCGCCGGCAGCACCAGCACGTACGCCAGGACGAGCACCAGCATGCCCAGGCCCGCGATGACGCCGAACTCGCGGAACGCCCGCAGGCGGGACGTGCCCAGCACGAAGAAGGTGAGCGCCGCCACCAGCGCGGACACCAGCGCCGCGCCCCCCGTGTGCGTGAACGCCTCGCGCGTGGCCTCCAGGGAGGACCTCCCCTCTCCGCGCAGCGCGAGGTACCGGCCCAGCAGGTGGATGCCGTGCTCCACGCCCAGGCCGCCCAGGATGGCGCCCAGGAAGGCCGTCAGCAGGTTCACCTGCCCGTACGCCACGCCCACCAGGCCGTACGTCCACGCGAGGCCCGCGCCCACCGGCGCCAGCACCAGCCCCACCGCGATGACGCCGCGGAAGTGCAGCAGCAGGTAGAGCAGCACCAGCACCGTGGCCACCGTCGAGGACACCGCCACGTCGCGGGTGATCTGCGACTGCTGATCCATCTTCTTCTGGAACGAGCCGGTGATTTTCGTGTGGAAGCCGGGGCCGTACTTCGACAGGTCCTGCTGCTTCAGCACGCCCTGCACCTCGCCGACGATGTTCCGGGAGAAGGTGAGGTCCGCGGACGACGTCTCCGGCTTGGCCAGCACCACCACGCGGCGCGCGGCGGGATCCAGGTAGTAGTCACTGGGGTGGCTGGACAGGCGCGTGACCGCGGCGCCGCCGTACTTCTTCTGGATGTCGCTGAAGTCCAGCGACGGGGCCGGTGCGTCGTCCAGCGATACGAAGAGCGGGTTGGCGTGCTGCCGCTCCCAGGTGAGCCGCGCGTCGATGCGGCGCTCCACCTCCTTCAAGTCTTCTGGCGACAGGAAGTAGAGCGCATGGCTCTGGAAGAAGCGGCTGGGGCGGGTGATCTCCACGTAGCGGATGCCCGGCAGCGCCTCCAGCTTCGGCGCCAGGTCCTGCGCGAACCGCTGGAGCTGCGCCGGGTCCGCGTCCTCGCCCACCACCACCACCCACCCCTGCGCGCCGAAGCGCTCCTCCAGGCTGTGGATGGCCTGCACGCTTTCGAAGGAGTCGGGCAGCAGGGCCACCAGGTTCGCGTTGAGCGTCAGGTGGCGGGCGGACAGCAGGCCCACGGCGGACAGCAGGAGCGCGCAGACGAGCGCGATGAAGGGGCGGCGGTGGTTGTGCGCGGCCAGCGCACCCATCGTGCGCTCCACCCGGTGCATCCACCCGTGCCCCGCTGATGATGAAGAAGACGGGTTCGAGGCCATCGAGCGTGGGCGCCCGCGCTTCCGGGAGCCGGCGCCAGCCGGACCGGGGGCACGCGGCGGCATCCCCTCCACGCGGCGCCTGCCCTGCTTCCTGGCAGGGGCCGTGTCGAAGCAAAAGCTGACCATGCCGCGGACCTCCGGCACGACGGCGCGAGTGGACGGCCCGCCCGCTCCCCATGGCCCGGGAGGCGGTGGGGCAAAATGCCTCAACATTCCCGGGCAAGTGGATCCGCTGGCGTGTCGCGCGCTGGGGCGACATACATGGCGCGGTTTGTTCATGCCCCGTTGGTTCCCCGGGCCAGGCATGCGGCCGTTGGAGGCCCTGGGGCGATGCCTGGACGCACGGGGGTCCGGGGCATATACGCGTAAACGGCCCGGTTCGTCCGGGCTCAAGGTTGCCCCGGCCGTCACGGCGGGGGCTTTCAGCAGGAAATCACATCCATGAGTGAGACGCGGTGGTCCGGACGGTTCGAGGCTGCGATGGGCTCCCTGGCGGCCCGTAGCCACCAGCGGCCCTGGGTGGCGTTGTTCGTGACGCTGGTGCTGACGTGCCTGGGCACCTTCTTCGCGCGAGACCTGCGCCTCAACGCGGACCTGGCGAACCTGCTGCCCAAGTCGTTCCAGTCCGTGCAGGACCTGGAGAAGCTGCGCACGCGCTTCGGCGGCATGGGCAACGTGGTGGTGGCCGGCATCGGCGCGGAGCCCGAGCAGCTCAAGCAGTTCGTGGACGACATGGCGCCGAAGCTGGCGACGCTGTCGGAGATCCGCTTCGTCAACGCGCAGCGGCCCAGCCAGTTCTTCGACGAGCACGGCCTCTACTACGTGGACCTGCCGGACCTGAAGACCATCCAGGAGCGCATCGACGCGCGCTTCGCGTGGGAGAAGGAGCAGGCCAACCCGCTCTTCGTGCGGCTGGAGGAAGAGCCGCCCCCGTCGCTGGACTTCAGCGACATCGAGAAGAAGTACACCGGCGGCGCGAACATGCGGCTCGCGGGGCAGGGGGGCCTGTACTACCTGGATCCGCAGGAGCGCATGGTGGTGATGCTGCTCAAGGCCCGGGGCTCGTCCGCGGACCTGGGCTACTCCAAGACGGTCATCGCCCAGGTGGAGGACTACCTGGCGAAGCAGGACCTGTCGAAGTACGGCCCCGGCTTCCACACGGAGCTCACCGGCACGTTCAAGAAGAAGATCGACCAGCAGGCGGTCATCACCGGGGACCTGGCGCGCGCGTCCACGCTGGCGCTGGTGCTGCTCCTGGCCTACCTCGTCTTCCACTTCCGCAGCGGGCTGTCCGTGGGCCTCACCATGGTGCCGGTGGTCGCGGGCCTCGCGTGGACCTACGGCTTCGTGGGCGTGGCGTACGGGCAGGTGAACCTCCTGACGGGCTTCCTCGCGGCGGTGCTGGGCGGCCTGGGCGTGGAGCACGGCATCCACCTGCTGGGGCGGTGGGGGACGCTGCGCTCGGAGGGCCTGACGTCGGAGGAGGCGGTGCGGGAGACGTTCAAGCACACGGGCTTCTCCGCGCTCATCTCCGCGCTGGTGGCGGCGCTCACGTTCCTGAGCCTGTCGCTGTCGGAGTTCAGGGCGTTCCACGAGTTCGGCGTCATCGCGGCGGTGGGCATGCTGGTGAGCGTGGCGTCCTACCTGCTCATCCTGCCGGCGCTGCTGGGGCTGGTGTCGCGCTGGGGCTGGGTGCCGCGCCAGCACCAGTCGCAGTCGGGGCCCATGGCGATGCTGGCGCGCTTCCTGCCGCGCCGCTACCGCGCGGTGGTGCTGGTCATCGGCGTGGCGCTGGTGGCGCTCATCAGCCAGGTGTACCGGGTGACGTTCAACTACGACTCCACGAAGCTGGATGACGTGTCGCTGCCGAGCGTGCGGCTGGACCGGCGCATCGACCACATCCTGGGCTATTCGGCGACGCCGGTGGTGGTGCTGACGGACACGGAGGCCATGGAGCGCGAGGTCGTGAACCAGCTCCAGGCGCGCAAGGCGAAGTACGGCAAGGACTCCACCATCGACTTCGTGGGCGCGCTGGAGGACCTGGTGCCCCAGCACCAGGAGGAGAAGCACGCGCTGCTCCAGTCCATCCACCAGAAGCTCCAGCGCATCGACCCGTCGCGCGTGGAGAAGGCCCAGCGCGACGACCTGCTGCGCGCGGTGAAGATGACGGCCGCGAAGCCCTTCACGCGCGAAGACCTGCCGGTGGGCCTGCGCCGCCAGTTCGAGCCGGCGGCCGGCCAGAAGGGCGGCGTGGTGCTGGTCTACGCGAACGTGAGCCTGTCGGACGGCGTGGGCACGCGGCGCTTCACCAAGGAGGTGCGCAACCTCCAGATGCCGGACGGCAGCCAGGTGTCCGCGGCGGGCGAGGCGCTCATCCTGGCGGACATCCTGGACATGGTGGCCTCCGAGGGGCCGCGCATCCTGGTGGCCGCGGTGGTCAGCGTCTTCCTGGCCATGTGGCTGACGCTGGGCAGCCTGCGCAACGCCTTCATCTGCATGCTGCCCACGCTGCTCTCCATCGCGGCGCTGGTGGGCCTGATGGCCCTCATGGGCCTGCAGTTCAACTACCTGAACATCGTGGTCATCCCGGTGCTCATCGGGACGACGGTGGACGCGGGCGTGCACCTGATTGAGCGCCTGGGTGAACCGGGCGCGGACTTCACCACCGTGTACGCGGAGACGGGCCGGGCCATCACGGGCGGCCTGCTTACCAGCGCCATCGGCTTCCTGGCGCTGGTGTTCGCCAAGCACCCGGGCCTCAACTCCATTGGTGACCTGGCCAACCTGGGCTTCGCGGTGAACATGGTCATCGTCCTGGTGGGCTTCCCGGCGCTCCTGCTGCTGGTGGACCGCTGGCGCAACAAGCACGGCGCCGCGACGCCCACGCCCGACGACGACGAGGCCCGGCGCCCCGCGGAGAGCTGACGCGCGACCGCGAAGCCGTGCGGACAAGGAGGCCCCGGCACGGCACGCCGGGGCCTTTTTCATTGCGCCCGGAGGGGCCGGGGGTGCCCCGGAAGGCGACACTGCGGAGGGACGAACGGGCATGGGCGCCCGGGGGGCCCCGGCCCAATCTTCACCCGGTATGGGGCGCCCATACTTCAGGCATCAAGCTGGCCGGATGTTCGAGAACGCCTTCATGGAGGCGGCTTCCAAGCTGCACCCCGCGGTGCCGGTCCTCCTCTACGTCCCGCTCACGGTGGGCCTGCTCGGGTGGGGCCTGTACCGGGGACGGACGACGGTGGGGATGAGCGGGCTCTTCGTGCCGCTGGGCCTGCTGACGTGGGTGGTCATGGAGTACTGCACCCACCGGTTCTTCTTCCACTGGGAGGGCAAAGGCCCGCTCACCCGGCGGGTGCATGAAATCGCGCACGGCTACCACCACAAGTACCCGGACGACGCCCAGCGCCTGGTGATGCCGCTCATCGTCACCGTCCCGCTGTCCTCCCTCATCGGCGGGCTGCTGTGGTGGGTGGGCCACCCGGCGCAGACGCTTCCGTACTTCGTGGGCATCGTCTGGGGCTACGTGGCCTACGACACCCTCCATTGGGCCACGCACCACCGCACGCCGCGCACGGCCTGGGGCAGGGCGCTGCGCGCGCACCACATGGCGCACCACTTCGCGACGCCGGACCGCAACTTCGCCATCAGCAACAGGTGGATGGACACGCTGATGGGCAGCGGCGGCCGGGCCCCCAGGGGCTCCGGGAAGGACGCGCCCCGCGAGGACTCCCGCACGCAGGACCGCTCCGGCATGAAGGCTTGAGGCGCAGCGTGGACGGCCCGTGAGGGCGGCCCTCCGCTTGCCTACGCGGCCTGCTCCGGCACGCCCGTCCACGCGGCCACGAAGTCCGCGAGTCCCCGCAGCTGCCGGTCGTTCAGCGTCGCCTGCCAGCGCGCGTGGCGCACGGCCCGGTACGCCTCCGGCGCGTCCCAGCCCCGGGCCACCATCACCGCCAGCCCCATCAGCGGCCCGCGGCCCACGCCGTGCTCGCAGTGCGCGTACAGCACGCCGCCCGCGTCCAGCCGGGGCAGCGCCCAGCGCACCCCTTGCGACAGCTGCTCCACCGACGGCGGATAGCGGTCCGTCACCGGCAGGCTCAGGAACTCGATGCCCAGCGCCGCCAGCGCCTCGCGGTCGTCGCAGCGCTCCGCGCGCAGGTCGATGACGCAGGTGATGCCCCGGTCCTTCAGCTCGCCGTAGCGCGCGCGGGACACGCTGCCGCCCACGTGCAGCCACGGGTTCACCTGGGACACGTTGAGGGCCCGCTTGCCGGGGAGCTTGGTGGTCCACTCCACCCCGCGCGCCACCACCCGCAGCACCTGCTTGCGCACGAACCCCCGGACGCCCGGGACGTGATGCACCGACCGCAGCAACGACTCGCTCACGCTGAAGACCCCTGCCGGCTACTCGCCTTCCATCGACACTTCCATCAACCCTTCCACCGGCGCCTTGCCCGGACGCTCCATCACGCCGCGCAGCAGGTACGTCACCGGCGAGCCCACCACCGGCCGCACCAGCCCGCCCAGCACTCCCAGCGCCTCCACCGGCGCGCTGCGCTGGAGGAGGGAGGTGCCGCGCAACGTCAGCGCCGGCTTGCCGTCGCGGTCGGTGAACTCCGCCCGCCACGTGCTCTTCGCCTTCTCACCCGTCTGCGTGAGCGTGAAGGACTCCAGGAGCTTCGCGTCCCCCTTGTCCTCCCAGACGTACACGGGCGCGTAGTCGCCTTCCTGCCCTTCACGCCCCAGCACCACCGCGTACGGCGGGCCCTTGAGCGCGCGGAAGCGCACCCAGCGCTTCGCCAGCTTCGCCGGCGCCACCGTGCTGCGCGAGTGGTCCACGTACCCGCCGCCCTTCAGCGTCACCGCCTCCCGCAGGGGCACGCGCAGCATCACCTTCACGGGGCTGCCGGCCACCAGCACCTCGTGGCGGTAGCGGTCCTTGCCGTTCTCCACCACGGAGCCCTCCGGCGACCACGGCTCGGGCTTGCGCGCGTACTCCAGCTTCACCCGGCCGTTGTCCAGGGGCGCCTCCACCGTCAGGCCCGTGTCCGTGGCCCGGGCGGAGCACTCGCCCAGGGTCAGCATGTCCAGGGCCGGGTCGTAGCCCCAGTCACTGGCCCCCATGCGCTTCTGCGGCGACCAGACGGGCTTGCCCGGCTGCAGCACCGTGGCGCGGCAGATGCCCGTGCGCGACCCCGGGCCGATGTTCGTCACCGTCAGGTTCACCGTCACGTAGGTGCCGTCGTCCGTGTCCGCCACGAAGGTGAAGCTCTCTCCGTACCGGTCGCTGGAGCTGTAGGACAACCCCAGCATGCCGCCCGCCGCCGCCACCCCCGGAAGCGAAAGCAGGGCCCCCACCAGCAGGGCCCTCAAGCCGCGGGCGCGCGCCTCACGCCGCATGGGGCCGCTGCTCCAGGAGCTCGTCCGCGGAGTTGTCGTTGAAGACGTAGTCGCGCTGCAGCGGCAGGTTCCACGCGAAGTAGACCACCCCGCGCACCACCCACCAGCCCAGCGTGTACGCCAGCTGCGGGTGCAGCGTGAGCAGCGCCACGCCGCCCGCGTTGAGCAGCGCGCTGGTGGAGCTCACCAGCGTGTAGCGCGCCAGCTGCGGCGCCACCGCCCCGTTGCTGCGGAAGGTGATGACCCGGTTGATGGAGTAGTTCACCACGCCGCCCAGCACGCAGCCGGCCACCGTGGCCCACACCGGGGAGATGCCCCCCCACTCCACCATGCCCAGCACCGCGACGAAGTCCACCGCCGTGGCGATGGCGCCCGCCGCCGCGTTGAAGCCGAACAGCGCCACGCCCGAGCGCGGCTGCGCCGGCTTCTTCGGCGTCAGCGCCCGCACCAGCGTGCGGAAGCGCGACACCGCCGTGACGTTGCTCAGGATGGCCACGAAGACGAGCCCCGCCACCGCCAGCCAGTGCATGGGGTGCTTCTGCTCCGGCCAGAACAGCGCCTCCAGGATGGGCGACAGCGCCGTGCCCACGCCCAGGAACAGCACCCGCTCCAGCCGCTGCATCGCGCCGTCGCGCACGCTCACGCCCAGGCCCTCGCCCTTGGCGCGCACGTACGGCACCAGCGAGGAGCCCAGCAGCGCCCCCAGCGCGGGCAGCAGCACCCAGGTGTCCCGGTAGTACCAGGCCAGGCCCATCAGCATCGCGGAGTCCACGTAGCGGTCCAGCACGGAGTCCAGCGCCGCGCCCGCGGGGTTGGCCTCCTTGCGGGTGCGCGCCACGCGGCCGTCCATCACGTCCAGCACGCCCGCCAGCAGGAACAGCCAGCCGCCCAGCGCGAAGCGGCCCGCCGCCACCGCCACGCCGGACGACACGCCCAAGAGGCCCGACAGCATGGACAGCGCGTTGGCCGGCAGCCCCGAGCGCAGCAGCACCCGCCACAGCGGCTGGATGACCCAGAAGAAGTAGTGGCGCAGGAAGAAGCCCACCAGCACCGACTTGCCTCGCGTCAGCGTCTCCGCGTCCCTCGGGATGCCCTTGATGGCGCAGCGGATGCAGAAGAGCACCAGCCCCACGAGGAAGTAGGCGATCGCCAGGAGCGCGGGCGCCAGGGCGGTCCAGATGCGCGCCGAGGGGGACAGGTCTCCACTCAGCAAGGCCAGGACGTTGTCATGCACGGGTGTTTCCTCCAGACGGCAGGGTCACTGGCGCCATTCCTGGCGCTTCCAGGGCCCGTCTTGCGAAGACAGCCCTCACGACGACGAAGGCCACGACCGCCGCGGCGACTCCCGCGAGCACGTCGAGGACGTAGTGGTGCGTGAGGTACACGGCGGAAAAGGCGACGAGCACCGCGAACAGGCTGGTGCCCACCCGCCACGCGGGGCCCTTGTGCCAGAGGACGAGCACCATCATCAGCGGGTAGGCCGCGTGCAGCGACGGCATGGCCCCGAAGACGTTGGGGTTGCGGGAGTAGAAGTTCGCGAAGTAGTGGATGCCGAAGAAGGCGTCGAAGCGCGCGGTGCCCGCCGGACTGGGCGGCGCCGCCAGGTTCGCGAGCCCCGGCCCGTACTTCAGGACGTACCAGGGGGGCGCCGCGGGGTAGAGGACGTAGACGACGACGCCAATGGCGTTCACCACGAAGAAGGCCCAGCAGAGCTGTTCGAACCGCGCGTCCTTCTTGAAGAAGAACCAGAGCGCCACGAGGAAGACCTCGTAGATGTAGGCCGCGTAGGCGAAGCCGCACAGCAGGTCCAGGAACGTGTTCGGGTGACGCGACCACCACTCGGGCCAGTGCGTGCCGCCCGGGGCGGGGAACAGCAGCTTCTCCAGGTTCCACAGGTCGCCGGTGTGGATGGTGCCGCGCACCCCCAGCCACAGCGCCTGGCTGTCCAGGATCATGCCGGTGAGCCACAGCGGGAACGCGCCGCGGAGGAACCGCCGCGGGCCGGCGCCGGCCCAGGCCAGCACCACCAGCAGCAGGTCCGCCGCGACGTGCTCCCACCGGACCCTTCCGGTGGAAACCACCAACGCGAAGTGGCCCGTCGCCAGGACGGTGACGAGCCACTTGAACGCGGAGGCGTTCTTATCGGGAGAGCGGGAGGTCATCCCCGTAGTAGTCCAGCCCCAGGTGGGTGATGGGCTCTTCGCCCGCGACGACGCGCAGCGTGTTCTTCAGCTTGGTCAGCTGGATGAACAGGTCGTGCTCCACCGGCAGGCCGGGGTGCGCCATGGGGCTCTTGAAGTAGAAGGACATCCACTCCTGGATGCCGCGCCACTCCAGCCGCTTGGCCAGGTCCAGGAACAGCGCGATGTCCAGCACCAGCGGCGCCGCCAGGATGGAGTCGCGGCAGAGGAAGTTGACCTTGATCTGCATCGGGTAGCCCAGCCACCCGGTGATGTCGATGTTGTCCCAGCCCTCCTTCGCGTCGCCGCGGGGCGGGTAGTAGTGGATCGACACCTTGTGCGAGTACTTGTTGTACAGCTCCGGGTACAGGTCCGGCTGCAGGATGGTGTCGAGCACGCTCGACTTGGTCACTTCCTTGGCCTTGAAGGCCTGCGGATCATCCAGCACCTCGCCGTCGCGGTTGCCCAGGATGTTGGTGGAGAACCACCCCTCCAGGCCCAGCATGCGCGCCTTGAGCGCGGGCGCGATGACGGTCTTCATCATCGTCTGGCCGCTCTTGAGGTCGCGGCCCGCGATGGGGGCGCCCTCCTGCTTCGCCAGCTCCTGCAGCGCGGGCGTGTCCACGCTGGCGTTCGGCGTCGCGTTGGCGAACGGCACGCCTTCCTTGATGGCGGCGTAGGTGTACAGCGCCGTCGGGTTCACGTCCGGGCTGTTGCTGTCCAGCGCCTTCTCGAAGTTGGCCAGCGACTGGAAGGCCTCCGGCAGCGGGCGGAAGGTCTCCACGCTGCTGCACACCACCATCACGGCGCGCTTGGCGTTGAGCTCCTTCTTGAAGTCCCGGATGTCCTGGCGGATGGCCTCGATGCTCTCGCGGTGCGTCTTCGTGGCCTTGATGTGGTTGGCCGCGATGCGCCGCACGAACTCGGGGTCGTGCACGCCCTGCTTCGGCTTGATGCCCTGGAGGAAGGGCTTCACCAGCTCCAGGTGCTTGTCGTTCAGCACGCCCGAGCGCACGGCCACCTGGTAGGCGTCCTCGCTGATGATGTCCCACGCGCCGAAGACGACGTCCTCCAGCGTGGCCAGCGGCACCAGCTCATTGAGCTTCACGGTGCGGCCGTCGGTGCGCTTGCCCAGACGGGCCGTGCCCATCTGCGTGAGCGAGCCGATGGGGGCGCCCTTGCCCTGCCGCGCCAGCTCCACACCCGCCATCAGCGTGGTGGAAACAGCGCCCAGGCCCGGGATGAGCACCGCCAGCTTGCCCTCGGGCTTCGCGACCTTCTTCTTGTTCTCCATCGTCCTGATTCCTTCGAAAGGCGGGAAATTCGCTCCGCCCGTAATGAGCGTCTCCGAGTCCGTCCATCCGGCGCCGGCAGGCTGCCGGACGGAAGGTGGAAAATCTCGAAAGCGGATGGTTGATACTCTAAACCGTCGGTCACTTCAACGTGATGTGTGGACGGTGTCCGGCTCGTACCACGGCGGGGCCCGGCTGCATGACTCGGGCCGGGGCTGGGTTACAAGCCAGGACGAACGGCGCTGTCAGAGAAACAGCAACCGCGAGACAAAAGTCTCACCCACCACGGCGGGCTCCCTCGGGGGCGCTCGCCGGGTGGGCCAAGGTGCGTCAGGTCTGAGGCCGTCCTGCTTTCACACACCCCCTGACACACGTGTCAGGCTTTGAGAGCGTGGGAGCCGCCGGGTTTCCGGCGGCCCTGTCCGGGTCCCCGGTCAGTTGTGGCGGGGGGCGCCGCGGTCGAGCTTCTGGTTGTCGCCCGGGTGGTACTTCTCGCCGGTGAGGACGGCTTTCACGAACCCGACCAGCTGGACCATCTTGCTGTTGGGCGTGTCCCAGTACTCGGCCTTCTCGACGGAGACGCGCAGCAGGGCGAGGTTCGGATCATCCAGCCCCTGGGGGAACCAGGCCTTGAGGGACGGGTTCCACAGCTCCTTCGCCTTGGCCTTGTCGCGGATCAGCGCGCAGCGGCCGCTGACGGACACGTACCGGTCCCGGGTGGGGTCGGAGTAGGCGAGGCTGACGTGGTGGTCCTTCTGCACCTCGTCCACCTTGTGGGTGTGGTCGTTGGTGAAGAACCACAGCTCGCCGTCGAAGTCCTTGTCGTAGGTCCACATCGGCCGGCTGCGCAGGCTGCCGTCGGTGTCCACCGTCGTCATCATCGCGACCTTGATGCCGTGGATGAGCTTGCCCAGGTGCTCCACCACGTCCTGCGGCGTCTTCGTCGTCGTCGTCATGTGCTCGCCTCCCCTTGGGGGTTGAAGGTAGGCAGCGGCCGTCCAGGGAACACCGTCCGTGCGGGCGGGTCGGCACCAGGGCAGCCGGGCGTGTGATAGGGGGCGTGCCGGGCCGGCTCGCTTGTTTCTCCCTTGGGAACGAGGCGTGACGCCCGGGGAGCGACACGGATGCTGAAGACCGCGTGGAACGAGTGGAGCCTGAAGGCGCTGCAGCTGGAGACGGCGCTGCTGGCACTGGAGGAGATCGAGCTGCCGGACGCGATGCACGCGCTCCAGGACGCGGCCCAGCAGAAGCTGCTGGAGCTGGCGCGGGCGTGGCACCAGACGCAGCCGGCGAAGGAGCCGCGCCAGTGGAAGCGCGAGGAGACCGCCGGCGGCACCCCGCGCGACGAGGAGCTGGCGGACCTGGTGAAGGGCTTCCGCGAGGACGGCAAGACGTGGACGCTCTACCGGCTCACCAGCGACAAGAAGGAAGTGGTGGAGACGGTGGTGTCGGAGGGGCGCGCGTGCATGGCCGCGGGCGGCGAGTACTACCTGGGCCAGTGGGACGCGGAGGAGGGCGTGCTGGAGGTGGGGCGCGACGACGAGGCCGGCGAGCCCGGCACCGGGCTGGTGCTGGAGCCGGGCGGGGAGCTGCGCTACACGCCGTCGCCCGACCTCTAGTCACGACTCGAACAGCTTCACCATCCGCGCGCGGAGCTTGTCGTCCGGCAGCCGCCCGAAGCCCGCCCTCACGTTGTCCTCCAGGTGGGCGGGGTCGGACGTGGCGGGGATGGGGCAGTTCACGGCGGGGTGGCCCAGGATGAACTTGAGGAAGAACTGGGCCCAGCTGGCGCAGTCGAACTCCGCGGCCCAGTCCGGCAGGGGCTTGCCCTTCATCTTGCGGAAGAGGTTGCCCTTGTCGAAGGGCTCCATGACCAGGACCGCGACGCCGTGCTCCTTCGCCGCGGGCAGGAGGCGCGCCTCCGCGTCGCGCATCGCGAGCGAGTAGGGCAGCTGCACGAAGTCCAGCTTGCTGCCCTTGATGTGCTTCTCCAGGTCGTCGAAGGCGCCGCGCAGGTAGTGGGTGACGCCCACGTAGCGGAGCTTCTTCGCGGCCTTCAGCTCGCGCAGCACGGGCAGGTGCACGTCCACGTCCAGCAGGTTGTGCACCTGCATCAGGTCCATGCGGCCGTGCCCCATCTTCTGGATGGAGGCCTGAATCTGCGCCGCGCCCTCCGCCTTGCCGCGCGTCCAGACCTTGGTGGCGAGGAACGGGGTCTGCTCCTGGCCGGACTGCTTCAGCAGGTCGCCCACGACGGCTTCTGAGCGGCCGTACATGGGCGAGGAGTCGATGAGCCGCGCGCCCGAGGCGAAGAACTTCTGGAGGACCTGGGCCAGGGGCGCGCGTTCGTTCGCGGCGCGCCGACGTCGAAGGTCTGCCAGGTGCCCATGCCGATGACGGGCAGGGCTTCGCCGGAGCTGGGGATGGGGCGGGTGAGCATGCGGGGACCTGGGGTGGGCGCCTGGGCGAGGGCGGAGAGGGACGGCGCGAGCGCGGCGCCGATGCCCGCCACCAGGACCTCGCGGCGGGAGGGAGGAGCATGGGGAGGGCGCATGGGGGAAGCGTAGCGGCGGGGAGGGCCGGACACCGGGGTTCGCGGGGGGCGAAGACGGGCAGGTGACAGTTCTGGAGGGGTCCGGTGTTCCCTTCGCCGCGAGGGGCGACGACGCCCGTTCGAATCCTTTTTGAGGAAGGTCCAGGCGATGAAGCGCAAGGTCGCGGTGTGTGTCGGGGTGATGGTCGCGGTGGCGGCGGGAGCGGCCGGAGCCGAGGAGCGGACGGAGGCCCCGGATCAGCGTCCTGCTTCCGTCCAGGAAGCACCGTCCCCGGAGGTCGCCGCTGATCAGTCCGCCCCTGTCGTCGCGGTCCCTGTCCCCGCGCTGTCCCCCGCGCCCCTGGTGGAGGCCGCGACGGGGGGCGAACCGGTGAAGGCCGCCGCCGTGGCCCAGCAGCGCTCGGACACGGAGGAGCTCCACGTCCCGGCGGTGCTGATGGCCATGCCGCACGTGAGCACCGCGGGCACGGCCACGGAGCGGGTGGTGACCACGTTCGCGCTCGGTGCGCTCGGCACGCATGCGAAGCGGGTGGACGGCCTGGCGCTGTCGCTGGGCGCGAACTGGGTGGGGGAGCTGTCCGGCGCGCAGCTCGCGCTCGGGCCAACGTGGTGCGCGGCCCCGCGTCCGGCGCGCAGTTCTCCGTGGGCGGCAACGGTCGTGACGGGCGACCGTGGAGGGCATCCAGTCCGCGGTGGGCCTCAACGTGGTGAAGGGCACGGCGGCGGCGGGGCAGTTCGCCGTGGGCCGGCAACGTGGCGGGCGGCGCGCTGTCCGGCGGCCAGTTCGTCCGTGGGCGCGAACATCGCGGGCTCCGGCGCGTGGCGGCCAGTCGCGGTGGGCGCGAACATCGCGACGGCGCCGTTCAAGGGCGTCCAGGCGGCGGCGGGCGCCAACATCGCCCCGTCGCTGTCGGGCCTCCAGGCGTCCTCGGGGCTCAACTACGCGGGCCGGATGGAGGGCGCGCAGCTGTCGCTGCTCAACATCGGCGGGGACGTGTCCGGCGCGCAGGTGGGGCTCGTCAACATCGCGGGGAAGGCGGACGGCCTCCAGCTCGGGTTGATCAACGTGGCGCGCGAGTCCCAGGGCGAGGCCGTGGGCCTGCTCAGCTTCATTGGCAACGGGCAGGCCAACGTGCAGCTGTGGGCGAGCGACGTCGCTTACACCAACATCGCGGTGAAGTTCGGCGGCCGGCACTTCCACACGCTGCTGACGCTGGGCTTCAACCCGGGCACGGACACGCACCGCCGCCGCTACGTGGGGGGCGCGGGCTTCGGCGCGCACATCCCTGCGGGGCCATTGTTCTTCGACCTGGACGTCATTGGCAGCAGCGTCCACGCCGACAACCTCTTCCGCGATGGCGACGGCCTGAACGTGCTGGGACAGTTGCGGCTGGTGGCGGGCTGGCAGGTGGCGAAGCGGTTCGCGCTCATCGGCGGCGTCACCGGCAACACGCTCGTGACCTGGGACCATGGCGACCGCTGGGAAGAGCTGGGCATCGGGCCGGAGTGGCGCAGCGTCTCCGACGGAGGCCGCACCACCGTGCGCGTGTGGCCGGGCGTCCTGCTGGGCGTGCAGCTCTAACGCGGCATTCGATTCGAAGTCAGGGAGGGAACCATGTGGAACCGTTTGGGGATGGCCGTGCTCGGCGCGGGCCTGATGTCCGGCTGCTACTTCACCGAGGAGCTTCAGGGCGACGGCCACACCGTCACGGAGGCGCGCGCGGTGACGGACTTCCTCACCGTGGAGAACCGGGGCTCGCTGGAGGTGGTGGTGCGCGAGGGCGACGCGCCGGACGTGAAGGTCACGCTGGATGAGAACCTCCAGCACCGCGTGCGCACCTTCGTGTCCCCGGGCGACACGCTCGTCATCGAGACGGACGGCTCGTTCGAGCCCCACGGCCCGGCGCGGGTGGAGATTCTGGTGCCGCGCATGGTGGGCGCGACGCAGGACGGCTCCGGCTCCCTGCGCGTGGAGGGCTTCGAGCACGTGAAGGAGGACGTGAAGCTGGTGGCGAAGGGCTCCGGCTCGCTGAGCTTCTGCGGCGGGGTGCACACCCTGGAGGCGAAGCTCAGCGGCTCCGGGAACATGGAGCTGTGCGCGGCGGGCGAGGGCCTGGCGGAGTGGGTGGACCTGTCGCAGACCGGCTCCGGGGACCTGAAGTGGGCGGGGCCGGCGAAGCAGGTGCGCGCTCGCGTGGATGGCTCCGGGTTCATGACGCTCACGGGAGTCACCAACCGGCTCGATGCCTGGCTGGACGGCAGCGGTGGCGTCGGGGCCCCGGGCCTCCGGGCCGTGGACGTGAACCTCACGTCGCGGGGCTCGGGGACCATGGCCGCGTACGTGGATGGGGGCGGCGCGGTCATCACGCTCGACTCGTCAGGGAACGTGGACCTGTACGGCCACGCGCTGTCCACCCAGGTGCGCGTCAGCGGCAGCGGTCGCGTCAACTGGCACTGACTAGCTTGTCTTCGACACCCGTGGACGGCACGGGTGGGGAGGCAGGCGGGCCATGGCAGCAACCATGCGAGCGATGGTGCTCGACGCACCCGGAGAGCGCCTGCGGCTGGAGCACCGGCCCATCCCGGAGCCCGGGCCGGAGCAGGTGCTCCTGAAGGTGCACGCCTGCGCGGTGTGCCGCACGGACCTGCACGTGGTGGACGGAGAGCTGACGCGCCCGAAGCTGCCGCTGGTGCCGGGCCACGAAATCGTGGCCACGGTGGTGGGGGTGGGCGCGCGGGTGGAGGGCTTCGCTCCCGGGCTGCGCGTGGGCGTGCCGTGGCTGGGGTGGAGCTGCGGGCAGTGCCGCTTCTGCCGCTTCGGCCGGGAGAACCTCTGCGACACGGCGCGCTTCACCGGCTACGACCTGGATGGCGGCTTCGCGGAGTACACCGTCGCGGATGCGCGCTTCTGCTTCCCGCTGCCGCCGTCGTTCCGCGACGTGGAGGCCGCGCCGCTGATGTGCGCGGGGCTCATTGGCTTCCGCAGCCTGCGCATGGCGGGGGAGGGCGGCCGGCTGGGGCTGTATGGCTTTGGCGCCGCCGCGCACATCCTCGTCCAGGTGGCCCGGCACCAGGGGCGCCGCGTGTATGCCTTCACGCGCGAGGGCGACGCGAAGGGCCAGGCGTTCGCGCGCGAGCTGGGCGCGGTGTGGGCGGGGGGCTCGGACACACTGCCCCCGGAGCCGCTGGACGCGGCCATCCTCTTCGCCCCCGTGGGCGCGCTGGTGCCCGCCGCGCTGAGGGCCGTGGACAAGGGCGGGGTGGTGGTGTGCGGCGGCATCCACATGAGTGACATCCCGTCCTTCCCCTATGCCTTGCTGTGGGAGGAGCGCGTGGTGCGCTCGGTGGCGAACCTCACGCGCCAGGACGCGATGGACTTCCTGGCGCTCGCGCCGCGCGTGCCCGTGCGCACGGAGGTCCAGCTGTTCCCCCTGTCCCTGGCGAACGAGGCGCTCCAGGCCCTGCGCGAAGGGCGCGTGCGCGGGGCCGCGGTCCTGGACCTGACGGCGGCCGGGTAGGGCCGCGGGGCCGCGCTGGAGCGAGTGCCCGCGCCCCTGCCCGCCCGGATGCTTGGGGCCGGGGGAATGCACAGCTTCGCGGCACGGAGGTTGTGCACCCCATGAAAGCGCTTCAGGAGACAGGGCCGTACGAAGGCTATGACCCGGAGAAGACCCATCCGCTGGGCTCGTACGCCATCCTGCTGGGGACCTTCAGCACCACCGTGCTGGGCTTCCTGGGCTGGATGGGGGCGTCGGGGCGGAGCCTCCCCGAGCGGTTCAGCGGCCCCGACCTCGCGCTGCTCGGCGCCGCCACGCACGTCGTCACGCGGGTGGTGGCGGCGGACAAGGTCACGGCGGTGGTGCGCGCCCCGTTCACGCAATTCAAGGGCGACGCCAGCGCGGGCGAGGTGCGCGAGAAGGCCCGGGGCACGGGGCTCCGTCATGTGGTGGGCGAGCTGCTGGACTGCCCCTTCTGCCTGAGCCCCTGGGTGGCCGCGACCTTCCTCATCTCCGCCACGCTGCGTCCGCGGCAGACGCGGTTCGTGGCCTCCATCTTCGCCCTGAGCGGCGCGTCCTTCTACCTGCACCGGGCCTATGAATGGCTGGGTGAGAGCCTGCACCGCACCCGCTCGCAGGCGCAGATGCTGGCGAAGCGTCAGCAGCGCGAGGCCGACGCGGACGACCAGGTGCAGCTGCCCGGCCGGGGGCCGCAGGTCGTGGAGCCCGGCCGCGCGCCCATCCCGTCTCCGAGCTGACGGCGCTGAACGTCTTCCTCGCGCGAGGCCGCTTCACCGCGAGTCGCTGAGACGCTCGCGAGGCAATGGCGCGAGGGGCCGCGTCGTAGGCTGGGAGGCATGCATCTCTTCCTGCTCATGGGCGGCCTGCTGACGGCGGCCCCCTCCCCCTACCTGGACTCGCGGATCACGGGCGCGGCGTATTGCTACGACCCGGAGAGCCCCGTGCTGCACCAGGCCTTCCGCGGCCCGAAGCCCACGCCCGACACGCCCATGGACAGCGCCGCGCTGGCGGAGGACGTGCGCTTCCTGCACCAGCTCCTGCGCACCACGTACTCCGGCTGGCCGGAGCTGCTGGCGCACCGCAGCTTTGATCCGGATCGCTTCTTCCAGGACTGGAGCGCGAAGGTGGCCGCGTCCGGGCCCACCGTGTCGTTCCAGGACGGCGTGCTCGCGCCGACCCTCGCCATCCGCGAGGCGCTGACGGACAACCACTTCGGGCCGTCCGGCCTCCTGAGCCTGCTGCGCGAGGAGCCACGGCTCGCCTTCCGCGAGTACCAGGCCGACGCGCCTCCGGGGCTCGCGCCGGCGTCCTGCGACGCGAGCACCGTGACGGGCGCGCAGGCGGACACGCTGCGGGTGGCGCCGGTGCTGAAGGCGGATGGCACCCGGGGACAGCGGCTCACCGTGTCCGCGCGAGGCGGCGGTGACACGCGGACGCTCCGGTGCGGCGACACGTCGCTGCCGCTCACGGTCCGGCCTCCGCGTCCGGTCCGGCAGTTCGCGCCGAAGGACGTCTACACGTACGAGCCGAAGGGCGACGTGGGCATCATCACCATTCGCCGCTTCTCCGGCCCGCCGGAAGCGGAGGCCGGGCTGCGCCAGTTCGTCGCGGACGCGCCGAGGCACCGCAAGCACAAGCTGCTGGTGTTCGACCTGCGAGGCAACAGCGGCGGCAACGACGGCTACGTGTACGAGTGGCTGGACGCGATGGTGCGCGGGCCGTGGTTCGCCTCCGGCGAGGTGTGGATGCACGGCGCCTTCTATCCGTGCTTCGAGTGGAACTCGCGCGTGCAGCGGCAGGCGATGGATGGCCGGCTGGACACGCCGGAGGCGAAGGCGGAGCGCGAAGCGCTGCGCGCGAAGTGGCCCGTGACGCCGGAGCCCTCGCGCCCCGTGTTCGACAGCGGCCGAGTGGAAGGCCACGCGAAGAAGCCCTTCACCGGGCGCATCGTGGTGCTGGTGGACCGGGACTCCGCGTCGTCGGGAGAGAGCGGAGCCTACGCCCTGCACCAGGCGACCGGCGCGCCGATGGTGGGCGAGCGGACAGGAGGCTTCCTCACCTACGGCAACGCCCCCAGCTTCGTCCTGCCGCGCACGGGTTTCGCGTGGGTGGTGCCCACCAAGCGCAATTATTTCGCCGAACCCGTGGAGGGCGTGGGACACGCGGTGCAGGTGTACCTGGATGCGGAGGCGCTGGGGCGGCCGGTGACGGAGCTGCTGCCCCGCCTGCGCAAGCTGCCGTGATTCAACGTGCCCCATGCCCCGGGGCGCGTGTCCCATCGTGCCCCGCCACGGTGGGGCCGTTATAGGAGTTCCCGTGGGCTCCGGCGGTTGGCAGGGTCCATGCAATGTCTTGAATCCACACCGGCTCCAGAGCACGGAGCCCTACCCGAGGCTGACGATGAAGCGCGCACTGCGAATCACCTACCGGGGCATGGAGACGAGCGACACCCTCAACGAGCACATCCGCGACCAGGCGGAGAAGCTGGAGCAGTTCTTCGACGGCATCACCGGCTGCAACGTGGTGGTGGAGGAGCCGCACCGCCACCACGCGCAGGGGCATCACTTCCACGTCCGCGTGGAGCTGCACGTGCCGGGCAGGGACATCATCGCGGACCGGGAGCCGGCGGAGCCCACGACCCACGCGGATGCCTACCAGGCCGTCACCGACGCCTTCGAGGCCGCGCGGCGCCAGCTGCAACACCACGCGGAACGCCAGCACGCGCACCACCGCTGAGCTTCCGTCAGCGGGCCGCTGCCGCGCGCGGATGTCCGCAAGAGGGCGGATGGGCGCGGGAGCGTGTCTGGAGTTGGACGTCCGGGGGAAGGGCGGTTGGCGCGGGAGCGGCGTCTGGGATTGGCTCCGCGCGCTCTGGCTGGCCGTGCCAACTCCATCGCGGGGGAATCCAAGTCCATGTCGCTCGACCATTACGTCACCCTGGGCCGCTCAGGCCTGCGCGTCAGCCCCTTCTGTCTGGGAACCATGACGTTCGGCGAGGACCTGGGCTGGGGCAGCAGCGTGGACACGTCCAACGCCATCCTGGACCGCTACATCGAGCGGGGTGGCAACTTCATCGACACGGCGAACGTGTACACGTTCGGGCACTCGGAGAAGATCATCGGGGACCACCTGGGGAGGGACCCGGCCAAGCGCAACCGGGTGGTGATTGCCACGAAGTTCTTCGGCAACCTCTTCGAGAAGGATCCGAACGGCGGCGGCGCGGGCCGCAAGTCGGTGGTGGCGGCGTGCGAGGAGTCGCTGCGCCGGCTCCAGACGGACTACCTCGACCTGTACTGGATGCACGCCTGGGACGCGAACACGCCCATCGAGGAGACGATGCGGGCGCTGGACGACCTGGTGCGCTCCGGCAAGGTCCGCTACGTGGGCTTCTCCGACACGCCCGCGTGGAAGGTGGCGCAGGCGCAGGTGACGGCGTACTTCCGGGGCTGGGCGCCGCTGGTGGCGTTGCAGATTGAGTACTCGCTGCTGGAGCGCACGGTGGAGGGCGAGCTCATCCCGATGGCGCGGGAGCTGGGGCTGGGCGTGACGCCGTGGTCGCCGCTGCGCAGCGGGGTGTTGAGCGGCAAGTACACGCGGGAGAACGCGGGCAGGCAGAAGGCGGACCGGGGCGCGTGGGCGGAGTCGTCGCTCAACGAGAAGACGTACCGGCTCATCGACGTGCTCCAGCGCGTGGCGAAGGAGCAGAACAGCACGGTGGCGCGCGTGTCACTGGCCTGGGTGCGGGGCCGGCCGGGCGTGGCGTCCACCATCCTGGGCGCGCGCACGCTGGAGCAGCTGGACAACAACCTGGGCGCGCTGGACGTGAAGCTCACGCCGGAGCAGGTGAAGGCGCTGGATGACGAATCCCAGCCCACGCTCAACTTCCCGGCGGCCTTCCTCCAGGGAGCGCCGTCCTTCATGCACGCGGGCCTGCGCGTGAACGGAGTCCAGGCCCCGCCCAGCAACCTGATGCCCAGGGCGGGCGCGAAGCGGTACTGAGGCCTGGATGCCGGGCCGGGGAGCGCCGTGTCGGTGCGGTCCGTATGATATGTACGGAACGTACGTTTCTTGAGGAACGGCCATGATGGAAGTCAGCATCACCGAAGCCCGTGACGACCTGGCGGAGCTGCTCAACCGCGCGGCCTACGGCAAGGAGCGGCTCGTCCTGACCCGGCACGGCAAGAGGCTGGTCGCGGTGATTCCCTTCGAGGATCTCCAGGCGCTGGAGGCGCTGGAGGACCGGCGGGACATCCAGAAGGCGGATGCCGCGCGGCGGGAGGCCGAGGGACAGCCGCGCGTCTCGTGGAAGCAGGTGAAGGCGGAGCTGGGGCTCGCGAAGAAGGCGAAGAAGCCGGCTAGCGGTAGATCTCCCGCCGGTGGCCCAGCTCGACGATCAACACCACGAGCCGGCCGTCCTCGACCTGGTAGATGACGCGGTAGTCGCCAATGCGGATCCGCAGGTAGTCGCTCCCCTTGAGCTTCTCCGCACCCACGGGCCGGGGCTCCATGGCCAGGGCGTCGATCCGCTTCGCGATGCGGCGCTGATGGACCGGATCCACCGCGGCGAGCTGCTTCGCGGCGCTCTGGAGGAACTCGACCGTATAGGTGGCGGTGGGCTTCGTGCTCATGCGGGGCCGGTGGGCCCCAAGGGTCTACCTCCCCCTCCTGACATGACGGGTTGGCAGTGGAAACCCGAACCCTGTCGGCACACCGGCGTACAGTGTGGAGTGCGGGGCCGTACGTTTCGGGCCTCGTTCGCGGGCAGATGACCGCTGGAGCGTTCACGGCTGGACGCTCGCGGTGGCGCGGACGGGGGTCGTTCCTAACATCGGCCCCCTGGCAGTCAGTCAGGTGGTCGGGCGGTCTGGCGCGGTATGGGCGGCGGGGAGGGTGGCGTGAGCAAGCTACTGACGGGTGATGTGTCGTCGCGGGCGCAGGTGGGCGGTTCGGACTTCTCCCGCGACCCCGAGACCTTCGATGCCGAGCTGGATGCGTGCCTGGAGCGCGCGCTCACCGCTCCTTCCGAAGACGACGACACCGTGCCGGAGTCCTTCGCGACCGGTCCGCTGCGCACGCTGCTCGACCTGGCCTCCACGGAAGAGTCCTGGATGCAGTCGCTGCCGCCTCCGTCCAACGACAACGCGGAGCCCGAGCTCACGCTGTCCGCCGAGGCCGCCCGGTTCGTCATCCCGGAGTGGCTGCGCGCGGAGGAGTCCCCGTCCAGCGCTTCGCAGGAGCCCTCCTGCGGCGCCGTGACGGCGTGGGACCCCGCGGCGCCGCCGCCCGCCTGGGCCACGCCCGG
>NZ_JBKGHJ010000729.1:0-3086 GCF_046520365.1 Corallococcus sp. 4LFB | reverse complement strand
CGCGACCTCGCCCGTCCCCGCCCCTCACCGGCACCGCCGTGCACCGCAGCGCGATGCGCGTCCCGTCCGGCCGGAGCACGTGCCACACGGAGGCGTCCACCGGCTCGCCCGCGAGCGCTCGCGCGAGGGGCGACTCCCCCGGCGGCAGGGGGGTGCCGTCCGCGCGCACCCATTCACACCCAGGCAGGCGGGCGTGCTCGATGTGGAGGGGAACGGGGATGCCGAAGTGCGCCGCGGCTTGTGCGTTGAATGAAGGCACACGGCCCGTGCACTCCACGAGCACGACCCCTTCGGCGTCCATGACGCGCGTCGACAGGGGCGGGGAATTCCCGTCCGTCACGCGGGCATCCGAGGCTGAAGAGGTGACGCCGGACATGCCAAGGCTTTCCGCACGCATCATGGTGTCATCGCCGCCTCCCGGAAAGAAAGGAAGACAGAAGCCAGCGCCCACTCCATCCTCAAGGACAGGGAATGCTTCCCATCGTCACGCTCTTCCCGCGGGCCCCCTTGCCTGCATGTCGGCGATCCTCAATCGTTCGACTGTCTACGTCCGCGTCCCGGGACGTTCCGCCCGCACGGCCAAGTTCTTCCACCGCGAGTCCTCAGCATGCAGATGCCGTTCACCCGGCCTGACGGCACCACCCCCACCGAGCGCCGCTTCCGGCAGGTCATCGACACGCTCCAGGAGGTCGTCTTCCAGACGGACACGGAGCGCAACTGGGTCTTCCTCAATCCGGCGTGGACGGAGGTGACGGGCTTCCCCGTGGAGGAGAGCCTGGGCCGCTCCGCGCTGGACTTCGTGCACCCGGACGACCGGGCGCGCACGCTGGAGGTCTGCAAGACCCTGCTCACGCGCGAGCGCGAGTTCGTCCAGCACGAGGTGCGCTACCTCACGCGCGACGGCGGCTTCCGCTGGGTGGAGGTCTTCGCGCGGGTGACGTTCGACGACACCGGCGCGCTGGTGGGCATGGCGGGCACGCTCAACAACATCACCGAGCGCAAGCGCGCGGACGACGCGCTCGCCCGGCGCGAGCGCTACCTCACCGCCCTGGTGGAGATGCAGCAGCGGCTGCTGTCGGTCCCGGAAGGGGGCGACCTGTACGGGCCCGCGCTCGCGCCGCTGGGGCAGGCCTCCGGCGCCAGCCGCGTCTACGTCTTCGAGACGTTCACCGACGCGAAGGGGGCGCTGCTGTGCAGCCAGCGCGCCGAGTGGTGCGCGCCCGGCGTGACCCCGGAGATCGACAACCCGATGCTCCAGGACCTCCCGATGCGGCCCATCCTGGGGCGCTGGGCGAGCCTGCTGGAGCGCGGCGAGGTCGTCACCGGGCGGGTGGCCACCTTCCCCGCCGGCGAGCGGGACCTGCTGGAGCCGCAGGGCATCCTCACGCTGCTGGTGCTGCCGCTGCGCGTGCAGGGCCGGCTGGTGGGGTTCGTGGGCTTCGACAACTGCTTCGAGGCGCGCGAGTGGGACCGGCTGGAGGTGGACCTGCTGTCCGCGGCCAGCGGCGCCATCTCCGTGTCGCTGGAGCGCCGCGCGTCCGAGCGGGCGCTGCGCGAGCACGAGCACCGCTTCCGCCAGCTCGCGGAGAACGCGTCGGACGTGCTGTACCTGTACCGGCGGGAGGCGCCGCGCGGCTTCGCGTACGTCAGCCGCGTGGCGCACGCGAAGCTGGGCCTGGGGCCGGAGGCGCACTACGCGGATCCGGAGCTGTGGTACCGGCAGGTGCACCCGGACGACCGGGCCGCGCTGGAGCGGCTCTTGGAGTCGCCCCAGTCGGTGGACGGCGCGACGGTGGAGCTGCGCTTCCTGCGCCCCGACGGCAGCCTGCTGTGGCTGGAGCACGTGGTGGCGCCGGTGACGGACCCCGCGGGCCACGTGGTGGCGGTGGAGGGCCTGGCGCGCGACATCACGGAGCGCCGTCAGGTGGAGGAGGCGCTGAAGCGCTCCGAGGCCAGCCTGCGCGCGCTGATGGAGGGCTTCCCCGACCCGGCGGCCATCGAGCGCGACGGCCACATCGTCTACGCCAACGCGGCGCTCGTCACCGCGCTGGGCTTCGCGCGCGCCGAGGAGCTGGTGGGCCGCCGGCTGTCGGAGTTCCTGGCGGACGTGCCGGGCACGGGCGTGGCGTCCGTGAACAGCACGCCCCTCACCAGCGAGCGGCGCCTGGTGCTGCGCGACGGGCGCACGCGCGTGGTGGAGCTGGCCAGCCTGCCCCTGCGCTTCGACGGCCAGCCCGCGGTGGTGTCCATCGCGCGCGACGTGACGGAGCAGCGCCAGCTCCAGGCGCGGCTGACGCTGGCGGACCGGCTGGCGTCGGTGGGCACGCTCGCGGCGGGCATCGCGCATGAAATCAACAACCCGCTGGCCTTCGTGCTCTCCAACCTGGGCTTCCTGTCGGACGAGTTCCGCCAGCACCTGTCCCCCGGCCCCGGCGTGCGCGGCGTGCGCCCGCCGGACGTGGCCGAGTGGCAGGAGGTGCTGGGCGAGGCGTGCGAGGGCGCCGAGCGCGTGCGGCAGATCGTCCGCCAGCTGAAGACGTTCTCGCGGCCGGATGAAGAGCGGATGACGCCGGTGGACGTGCACGCGGTGCTGGACTCGGTGGTGATGATGGCCGCCAATGAGATCCGCCACCGCGCGCGGCTGCGCCGCGAGTACGGCGACGTGCCGCAGGTGATGGCCAACGAGGGCCGCCTCTGCCAGGTGTTCCTCAACCTGGTGGTGAACGCGGCGCAGGCCATCCCGGAGGGCTCCGCGCACGACCACGAGGTGGTGCTCGCCACGCGCGCGTCCGGCGGGCAGGTGGTGGTGGAGGTGCGCGACACGGGCAGCGGCATCGCGCCGGAGGTGCTGGGGCGCATCTTCGATCCGTTCTTCACCACCAAGCCCGTGGGCGTGGGCACCGGCCTGGGGCTGTCCATCTGCCACGGCATCATCAGCGGGCTGGGCGGGGACATCCTCGTGGAGAGCACCGTGGGCAAGGGCAGCACGTTCCGCGTGGTGCTGCCCTCGCCGCGGCCCGACCCCGTCGTGCGCCCGCCGGAGGCCCCCGTGCCCGCCGCGCCCGTGGTGCCGCGAGGCCGCGTGC
>NZ_JBKGHJ010000728.1:0-3101 GCF_046520365.1 Corallococcus sp. 4LFB | reverse complement strand
CCTTCTTCGCCGGAGCCTTCTTCGCGGCGGCCTTCTTCGCCGGAGCCTTCTTCGCCGGAGCCTTCTTCGCCGGAGCCTTCTTCGCGGCGGCCTTCTTCGCGGCGGCCTTCTTCGCCGGAGCCTTCTTCACCGGGGCCCTGGCGACCGTCTTCTTCGCCGGGGCCTCGACGTGGAGCTTCCCGGTGCGGCCGGTGAAGAGCACCTCCGCCACCGCGTCCATCAAGGCCGGCATGCCCTCGCCCGTGGCGCAGGACACCGGGAACACGCGGATGCCCTTGCGGCGCAGCGCCTCCGTGAAGGGCCCCAGGCGCTCGCGGGCCTCCGTCAGGTCCAGCTTGTTGGCGGCCACGACCTGCGGCTTGCTGGCCAGCTCCGCGCTGTACTTCTTCAACTCCACGTTGAGGATGTTGAAGTCGTCCAGCGGCTTGCGGCCCTCGCCCTCGGCGCCCATGTCGATGAGGTGCACCAGCACCTTGCAGCGCTCCACGTGGCGCAGGAACTGGTGGCCCAGGCCCACGCCCTCGCTGGCGCCCTCGATGATGCCGGGGATGTCCGCCATGACGAAGGACAGGTTGTCCTTGTACTGGACCATGCCCAGGTTCGGCACCAGCGTGGTGAACGGGTAGTCCGCCACCTTCGGCCGCGCCCGGCTCACCCGCGAGATGAACGTGCTCTTGCCCGCGTTGGGGAAGCCCAGCAGGCCCACGTCCGCCAGGAGCTTCAGCTCCAGCCGCAGGGTGATCTCCTCGCCCTTCCCGCCGTCCTGCGCGAAGCGCGGCGTCTGGCGCGTGGAGGTGGCGAAGTTCATGTTGCCCAGGCCGCCCCGGCCACCCTTGGCCGCCACGAACTGCTGGCCCGGGTCGCTCAGATCCACCAGCAGCTCGCCCGTCTGCTCGTTGCGGATCAGCGTGCCCACCGGCACCTGGAGGATCATGTCCTCGGCCCCGTGACCGTTGCAGTCACTGCCCATGCCGTGCTCGCCGTTCTTGGCGCGGTGGTGCTGCTGGTAGCGGTAGTCCAGGAGCGTGGTCAGCTGCGGGTTCGCCACGAACACCACGGAGCCGCCGTTGCCGCCGTCCCCGCCGTTGGGGCCGCCGCGCTCGATGAACTTCTCCCGCCGGAAGGCCACGGCACCGTTCCCGCCGTCTCCCGCCTTCACGTAGATGCGTACTTCGTCGACGAACTTCATGGGGCCAGAGCCCTCCTGGAAAAACACGAAGCGGGCCGTCCTCGCATCCACCCGTCCCCAACGGGAACGGAAGGACCGGGAACGACCCGCTCGGTAAGCCATGCCCCGGGTCGCCCCGGGGCCACTGACTAGGCGCTCGCCTGCTCGGCGGCGGCCGGGTACACGGACACCTTCTTCTTGTCGCGGCCGAGGCGCTCGTACTTCACCACGCCGTCCACGGTCGAGAAGAGGGTGAAGTCGCGACCGAGCTTCACGTTCGTGCCCGGGTGGATGACCGTGCCGACCTGACGGACGAGGATGCTGCCCGCCGTGATGGTCTCACCGCCGTACACCTTGACGCCACGGTACTGCGGGTTGGAATCACGCCCGTTGCGCGAAGAACCCTGACCTTTTTTATGGGCCATGACACCTGCTCCTTAAAAGTTCGTGTGGGGAATGACCGGAAAGGCGACTAGCCGGAGATCGAGGTGACCTTCACCTCGGTGTACGGCTGGCGGTGGCCCCGGCGGCGGGTCCAGCCTTCCTTCTCCTTGCGGAAGTGCAGGACGCGGCGGTGCTTGTCCTGCGCCAGCACCTTGCCCACGACCTTCGCGCCCGCCACCGTCGGCTGGCCCACCTTCGGGCTCTCAGAGCCGCCCAGCAGGAGGACCTCGGTGAACGAGACCTCGGCACCGATGTCACCGGCGATCTTCTCGATCCGGACAACGTCGCCCTCGGCGACGCGGTACTGCTTTCCGCCCGTGCGAATGACTGCGTACATCGTCGAACCCCTGTCAGCTTCGGGTTGGTTCAACCCATGGAATCCAACGCGCATTTCGGACGGCGGACCGCCCGGCGCGCTAAAAGACGGCGGGACTTACGGGAAACCCAGGGGGGAGTCAAGGCAGTTGGCGGATCAACCCGCCCCCAGGCTCCCTATTTGCTTTTGAATAGACTTCCCGGAATAAAGTCCACTGGACCGCAAGTCGGCGCCCGCTAAGCTACGCGCCGCTTGCTTTCCACCTGTACCTCATCCCTGAGGGGGAGAACCATCATGAAGAAGATCCTGTTCGGTCTGGCGGCCATGGCCTCGCTCACGCTCACCGCTTGCGGCGGCGGCAGCATCTGCGACCAGCTCGAGGACGTCGCCAACAAGACGGCGGACCAGGCCGAGGAGTGCGGCATCATGGTCGAAGGTGACGACGGTGAGATCACCGACGCCGAGCGCGAGCAGTGTGAGAAGAGCACCGAGTCCTGCTCCGACGACGACAAGAAGAAGTTCGAGGAGTTCGCGGACTGCGTGAACGACGTCAAGGGCTGCTCCGACAAGACCGAGGCCGAGCAGAGCGCCTACCAGCTGCGCGTCTTCGCCTGCTACAGCAAGCTGACCAGCATCAGCGCGGCGTGCAGCGCGGCCTCCGGCGAGTAATCCCCTCCCTGGCCGTACGGCCGTGAGTGGCGTCAGGGCCCGGTTCCCTCCCCAGGGAATCGGGCCCTTTCATTTCGGACGCCGGACAGGCGCGCGCCCAGCGCCCGGCTCACCACCCGGCGGCGCTGCTGGTACTCCCACTCCAGGGGGTCCAGCTCCAGGCCCCGCTCGTAGGCCTCCAGGGCCCGCTGGAGCTGGCCGTCGCGCTCCAGCGCGCTGCCGGTGAGGAAGTGTACGCGCGCGGTGCCCACCGCCCGGGCTGCGTCGGCCAGGAAGTCGCGGCGCAGGCGTCCGTCTGGGCCGCGGTGAGCCCCGCCTCCAGGCACCGCGCCACGCCCCGGGCGTTGCCCAGCCGGGCGTCGTAGCGCGCCCGCCGCAGCGGCATGCCCAGGGTGTCGCCCGCGTCCCGCACGCGGATCAGCATGGACTCCAGCCGCGAGCGCTGCCCGCGCGACAGGGGCCGCGGCCGGAGCGCGGACAGGGCGTTCCACAGCTCGCGCGCCC
>NZ_JBKGHJ010000727.1:0-3102 GCF_046520365.1 Corallococcus sp. 4LFB | reverse complement strand
CGCCGCCCTCCACGGCCGCGACCCGCGCGTCCGCCAAGAAGCCCCGTGACGTCGCCGTCGCGCAGGCGCCCGCCGAGGAACTCGAGAGCGCCGATTCCGAGGCCTCTGCCCCGGCCCCTACCGCGCGCATGGCGCCGGAGCCGGAGCTGCGCCGCGCGGCGCCCGGGAAGAAGTCCATGGCCGCCTTGGGCGCGGCCTCGGGGGCGCTTGCCATGGGCGAAGCCGCCCCGATGCCGGTCCAGCAGCCGAAGGAGAAGTCCAAGCTGGAGCTGGGCGACGACAAGGGCGCCGCCGAGGGCGGCAACACCTTCGAGGCCTACAAGGCCAACGCCTTCACGGAGACGGCGAAGGACAACCTGTCCACCTTCGCGGCGGACGTGGACACGGCCTCCTACTCCATGGCGCGGCGCTACCTGCTGCAGGGCCAGCTGCCGCCCACCCAGGCGGTGCGCGTGGAGGAGTTCGTCAACTACTTCAAGTACCGCTACACCCCGCCGGAGGACGGCGCCTTCACGGTGCACCTGGAGGGCGCGCCGTCGCCCTTCAACTCGCGCCGCCAGTTCGTGCGCGTGGGCGTGCAGGGCAAGGTCGTCTCCCGCTCGCAGCGCAAGCCCGCGCACCTGGTGTTCCTGGTGGACACCAGCGGCTCCATGGCGTCGTCGGACAAGCTGCCGCTGGCCATCGAGTCCATCAAGGTCGCGGTGAAGAACCTCAACGAGAACGACACCGTGGCGCTCGTCACCTACGCGGGCTCCACGCGGGACGTGCTGCCCCCCACGCCCGCCACGGACGTGAAGAAGATCCACGCGGCGCTGGACACGCTGGTCGCGGGCGGCGGCACGGCCATGGGCTCCGGCATGGAGACGGCCTACAAGCACGCGGTGAAGAAGGCCGCGGGCGGCGTGGTGTCCCGCGTGGTGGTGCTCACCGACGGTGACGCCAACATCGGCCCCAACCTGAGCCCCAAGGCCATGCTGGCCAGCGTGCAGAAGTACGTGTCCGAGGGTGTCACCCTCACCACCGTGGGCTTCGGCATGGGCAACTACCACGACTCGCTGATGGAGCAGCTGGCGGACAAGGGCAACGGCAACAGCTTCTACGTGGACAGCATGAAGGAGGCGCGCAAGGTCTTCGAGACGCAGCTCACCGGCACGCTGGAGGTCATCGCGAAGGACGTGAAGTTCCAGGTGGAGTTCAACCCGAAGGCCGTCAGCCGCTACCGCCTGATGGGCTACGAGAACCGCGACATCGCGGACAAGGACTTCCGCGACGACAAGGTGGACGCGGGTGAGATTGGCGCGGGCCACACCGTGACGGCGCTGTACGAGGTGGAGCTCACGGGCGACGCGCCGAAGGAGCTGGCCACGGTGCGCATCCGCGCCAAGGCGCCCAACGGCACGGAGGCGAAGGAGCAGGCCTTCCCGCTCACCCGCGCGAACCTGAAGCCGTCCATGGAGGCCGCCTCCACCGACTTCCGCTTCGCCGTCGCGGTGGCCGCCACCGCGGACATCCTCCGCGCCGCGCCCGCCGCGGAGGGCTGGAGCCTGGCCACCACGCAGAAGCTGGCGGAGGGCGCCGTGGCCGGTGACTCCGACCGCACCGAGTTCGTCCGCCTCATCGGCCAGGCGCGCGCGCTGACGACCGCGTCCGCCCGCGGCCGCTAGGCAGTCCGCGGCACTAAGCACCGGGGAGAAGCGCAGCAAGGGGGGCCCTGCCCGCCACCGGAATTCGCCGGTGGCGGGCAGGGCTTTTTCGGCGGGTGCGTCAGCTGACGGTGATGACGGGGGAGCGTGGCGGAGAATTCCCTTCCGATTTCGGGGAGGGGAAAGGCCCGGACGCCAACAAGCGCGTCTGACTGAACCAGGACGGGGAGGCCTGTCTGCCCTTGGCGCGGAGCGGCGCGTGTATAGTGCGCGGTATGAACCGACCCGCTTCGTGGAAGTCCTCGCTGGTTTTGGCCCTGGCCGCGCTTGCCTGTGGGGCATGCGGAGACTCCGCCTCCGGTGGTGGCGTGAGCCTGGGTTCGGAGCAGAAAGGGATTGCGACCTTCTACGACGCCAACGGGGGCGGCAACTGCTCCTTCGAGCCCGGCGGCGATCAGATGGTGGCCGCGATGAACCAGGCGCAGTACGACAACAGCGCCGTCTGCGGCGAGTGCGTGGACATCGTCGGTCCCAAGGGCACCGTGCGCGTGCGCATCGTCGACCAGTGCCCCGACTGCGACAAGGGCCACCTGGATCTGTCGCGCGAGGCCTTCGACAAGGTGGCGGAGGCCAAGGACGGCCGGGTGGACATCACCTGGACGCCGGTGTCCTGCGACGTGGCCGGCCCGGTGGAGTACCACTTCAAGGACGGCAGCAATCCCTGGTGGACGGCCATCCAGGTGCGCAACCACCGGTTGCCCATCAAGAAGCTGGAGTGGCGGCGCGACGGCGACTGGAAGGCCCTGGAGCGCCAGAGCTACAACTACTTCGTCTTCGAAGGCATCGGCGAGGGCCGCTTCCAGCTGCGCGTCACCGCCAGCGACGGCCAGCAGCTCGTGGACTCCGTGGAGAAGGTGCTGGACGACGACTCCGTGGACGGGGCGGAGCAGTTCGCGCCCCAGAAGTGAGAGGGATTGCGCAATCCCTCTCACGCCGTTCGTCCAGGACGCCTAACGCCGCAGCATGCCGCGCAGGAGCTCCAGGGCCTCGGTGACCCCCTGCCAGACCTGGAGCGCCTTGATGCCCTCGCCCTCGCCCTGCACGTTGCGGCGGGCGGCGCGCTCCAGCGGCAGCAGCGCACCCTCCACCAGCTCGATCTGCCGGCTCAGCTCCGCCGGGGACGGGCCGTTCGCGGCGCGCTGGAGTGACTCCGCGGGGGTGGGCAGGGACACAGACACCGGCCGGTCCGCCAGCGCCGTGATGGCCTTGGAGAGCTGCGCCATGTACGGGCCGAAGTCCGGCGCGGGCGCCTGGGGCATGGGCGCGTTGCGCAGCGTGGGCGCCTCCGCCTGCGCGGCCACGCGCTCCGTGAGGGCCTTGAGCAGCTGCGCCATGTGCTTGAGGTACGGGGCCAGGTCCGTGGCCGGAGCCTGGGCCACCTGGGGCGCGGCCGGAGGGA
>NZ_JBKGHJ010000726.1:0-3118 GCF_046520365.1 Corallococcus sp. 4LFB | reverse complement strand
CCGCGGCCAGCACCGCCATGCCCGCGAGGCCCGGCGCAATCAGCCCCACGCGCCGGGACATCCGGTCCGACAGCCGCCCACCGAAGGGCTGCGCGAACGCGTACGTCAGCCACGACGCCGCCACCAGCGGACCCACCGCCTCCCGGGGCGCGCCCAGCTCCACCGCGTACAGCGGCAGGTACGTGGGGAACAGCGCCAGCGCGAAGGTGAAGAAGAACTGCCAGAGGAACAGCGCCGCCGCGCCCGGCCGGTCCTTCACGTAGGTGAAGGGCGACAGCAGCCCCCGGAACGCGAGCCTCCAGCCCGCGCCCGCTCCCCCCCGCGCGGCCTCCGGGCGCGGAGGCCGCGCCGGTTCGTCCAGCCCCAGCAAGAGCAGGCTGCCCGCGAGGAACAGGCCGCCCGCCAGGAAGAAGGTGCCCGCCACCGACAGCGCGCGGATGACGGCGGAGGACGCGAACAGCGCCGCGACGAACACCAGGTTCGACGTCGCGTCCAGCAGCGCGAAGAGGGTGGCGCGCTGCCGCGCGGGCGCGAAGTCCGCCACCATCGCGTTGGACACGGGCGCCGCGCTGCGCGACAGCAGCATCTTGAGGATCATCACGGCGGCGAGCGGCTGCGGGTCGTCCACCAGCGCCACTGCCGGCACCATCAGCGACGTGACGAGCGACAGGCCCACCACGAAGGGCTTGCGCCCATGGCGGTCCGACAGCGCCCCCAGCACCGGCTGCACGAAGATGGGCAGGAGCGCCCCCACCGTGTAGAGCGCGCCAATCGCCTGGAAGCCCAGCCCGCGCGAGCGCAGGTACAACGGCATCACCGGGTTGAGCAGGCCGGAGGCCGCCATGCCCAGCAGCCCCGAGCCCAGCATCACCCGCAGGTTCCCCAGCCCCCGCGTCAGCCCGTACATCTCCCGGAGGGCCCCGGCACCCTGGCGGATCATCCCCCCACCCCTTCCCCGTCGCCGGCCCCATGGGCGTGACGCTTCAGCCCCAGCACCGCGTCCACCGCCTGCGTGAGCGTGGGCACCGGCCGCACGTCCAGCGCCGTCAGGGGCGCCGGGTCGAACCCGCTGCCCTCCGGCACGAACACCGCCACCCTCCCCGCCCGCGGAAACACCTGCGTCACGTAGGACTGGGCCACGCCCAGCTTCCCCTGGAGGAACTCGCGCGGCGCGGGCGCGAGCTTTTCCCCATGCGCCTCCAGCGCCACGCCCGTGCCCAGGAAGGGCGACGGCAAGGGCAGCCCCGCGAGCAGCGCCACCCACGCGACGAACAGCGGCAGCGACGCGCTCCTGCCATCCAGCGTCACGTTCCGGCCGCGCGGCGAGACGTGCAGGTCCGTCTGTTCCCACGGCAGCGCGTAGCGCGCGCGGCCCACCGCGGCCAGGTGGCGCGCGTGGTCCTGCCACGCGGGGGTGAAGGCATTGCCCCGCGACACGTCCGTCCACAGCCGTCCCTGGCCGGGGCGCACGGACACCTCCACGGGCACGACGCGAAAGAGCGCGTGTCCGCCGACGTCCGCCTGGGTGAAGAGCAACAACTGCGTGGATGCGGGCAGCATGGGCGGGCAGGGTCGGGGCGCGAGGAAAGACACAGCCGGGAGGAGTGCTGCGGACCTCCTCCCGGCCATGAAACGCGTTACTCCGCGGCGACGACCACGGTGCCCATGCCGAGCGAGCAGGTGCACTTGTCGCTGGCGGCGGAAACGCGGACGATCTCGGACTGGATGTACATGGTGGTTCTCCTGGAGTTGATGTTTGGGTTTCGAGTCAGACGGCGGGAGCGACTACTCCGCGCGCACGGTGGTCGAGGTGAGGACCATGCCGTTGGAGCAGGTGCACTTGTCGGACGACGCGGACACGCGGACGATCTCGGACTGGATGTACATGGTGTTTCTCCTGGGATGGATTGCTGCGTTCACTGCCACTGCGGTGAAGCATGGCGGAGTGTGGACAGGGGGTCTGACATTGCCTGCCAACACACCGGTGCTTCATTCCAGCCGTGAGACGTCTCACGTCTGGCATCACGCGCACCCGGGGCGACCCGGGGACACGGGATTCCCAAAGGCCAGGGCATGACCCGGCCTGTCCCTCTCACGAGGGGAAAAGGCGCTTCAGCGGACGGCGGAAAGTCAGACGGAACGCGTGGGCTCGCAGAGCCCCAGCTCCTGGAACTGCGTCACGGTGCGCTGGACGTCCGCGCGGATGGCCTCCTCCTGGCCCGCGGCGCCCAGCCGGAGCGCCAGCGACGCCACCGCCCCGTCCAGGGACGTGCCGCCCTGGCACAGCTCGAAGATGCGCGCCGCGGTCTCGTTGACCCGGAAGACCTCTCCGCCCTCGGTGTCCAGGAGGAAGAAGGCTCCGTCCTGCTGCTGGATGATGACGCCGGAAGTCGCGTGGGGCAGGTTCAAGACATCCCCCTTCGAAGGCGCGGCCCCCGGGATTCCTGGCGGAAGCGAGAGGCGTTGGAATCCGGTTCAAGCCGCGTTGCTACAATTCCATGTTTCTAGAGACTCCAATCAACCCTGTCAATACATGTAAAGATTTGGGTTGGGGACTCATGAGAGGGTTTGCGGACGTGCCAGGTCTTGAGACGCCGCATCGCGCCAGGGAGGGGCTGGCTGTTGTGCGCTGGTGGGCGATTCGCGGGCGGGGGTGGCTTCACCGCGGGGGGCCAGGGGTGCGAAGGTGGAGGGGTGAGGAGCACTGAGCGCATGAACCGTCGGGTGGGGACGGTTTCCGAGGAGCCAGGGGCGGTGTACCGCCTCTTCGACGACATGCCCCTGGGCGTGTTCGTGCTTCGGGACGGCCTGCTCGTGCACGCGAACGCCGCCATGTCGCGCCTGACGGGCGTCGCGCGCGAGCTGCTGGTGGGACAGCCGGTGACGGCGCTCTTGTGGGAGCCGGGCCGCTGGAGGACCCGGCGGACCGGCTCGCGCGGCGGCTGGGCACGGCGCCGGTGGCGGGCACCTACGAGGCGTGGCTGCACGTCGGGGACGGCGGGGTGCGCGTGGAGTTGACGGTGCATCCGCACGCCCGGGATTGGGTGGTGCAGGTGCGCGACGTGACCTGCCGCGTGCGGCGCCGCATGGTGCTGCGGCGGCTGGCGGAGCTGGGGGG
>NZ_JBKGHJ010000725.1:0-3122 GCF_046520365.1 Corallococcus sp. 4LFB | reverse complement strand
CCCCGGCGGGAGCGTCTGGAGCCGCCGCCGCCACCGGCCGTGGTGCGCCCGGCGCTCCGCCTCCGGCGAGCTGTCGTAGACGGCCTGGTGCACGGTGTCGTGCGTGAAGACGTAGCGCCCCTCCACGTCCTGGAGGAACTGCCGCTCCACGATGCCGTCCAGCACGGCGAACAGCTCCGCCTCCGGCAGGCCCGACAGCGCGCGCACCAGCGGCAGGTCCAGCATGCGGCCCGCGGGCGCCAGCTTGCGCAGGAGCGACACCTGCTCCGGCGGCGCGTTGGCCAGGCGCACCAGCACCGCCTCCTGGATGCTGTCCGGGAGCCTGCGCGTGCCCAGCCCCTCCTCCGCCTCCCACCGCCCGCTCACGCGCTTGAGCGCGCCCGCCTCCACCAGCATGCGCAGGCACTCCGTGGCGAAGAAGGCGTTGCCGCCGGTGGTCGCGTGCAGCCGCTGCACGAAGCCCTCCGGCACGTCCAGGCCCGGCAGCACCAGCTCCACCAGCTTGGCCACGTGCTCGGCGGACAGCGGCTCCAGGTCCACGCGGGACGTGAGCTTCTCATCCACCGTCTGGAACGCGAGGCTCAGGCGCGACAGCTCCTGGGAGCGGAACGTGCCCACCACCATGCCGCGCGTGCCGTGCAGCGCGCGGATGAGGACGTTGAGCGCCTCCAGCGACGCGCTGTCCGCCCACTGCAGGTCCTCGAAGCACAGCACGAAGGACTGCCGCCCCCCCAGCGTGCGCGTCCACTCCGACAGCGCCTCGAAGAAGGCGGTCTTCTCATCGGAGCCGTCGCGCGGCAGCTGTTCGTGCAGCTCGCCGTCGAACACCTCCGACGACAAGAGGCGCGCGAGCGGGGCCTTCACCCGGTCCATCAGCTCCGCGGGCGTGTGCGGCACCAGGCAGCGCAGGGCCTGCGCCACCGGCGCCAGCGGCGACAGCCCCTCCGCGCGGCACTGGCCCCGGCCGAAGGGCAGCTCCGCCAGCTTCGCCTGGAGCTCGAACTCCTGGAGCAGCCGCGTCTTGCCCACGCCCGCGGGCCCGCCCACGAGCACCGCGCGCGACTGGCCCCAGTCCGCCTCCGCCAGGCCGTTCATCAGCCCCTCCAGCTCCGCCTCGCGCCCCACCACCTCCGGCACGTGCAGGTAGCTGGCGCGCGCGGACAGCGACTCCTCCGGCACGGGCTCGCCGCTGGCCTGGCAGAGCGCCTCCAGCAACTCGCCCGCGTCCTGGAAGCGCTCGCGCGGGTCCTTCGCCATCAGCAGGAGGATGATCTCCTCCAGCTGCGGATCCACCGGGCAGATGGTGGACGGGCGCGGCGCCGGGCGCGTCAGGTGGTCCGCGAGCAGCACCGCGGGGCTCGCGCGCTTGAAGGGCAGCTTGCGCGTGGCCAGGTACCAGGCCATCACGCCCAGCGAGTACAGGTCCGCGCGGCCGTCGATGCTCGCGCCCCGCTGCCACTCCGGCGCCAGGTACTCCAGCGTGCCCTTGAGCTTGCCGGGGCTGGGCGTGCCCAGCTGGTGCATCACGCCGAAGTCCATCAGCTTCACCGCGCCGGACTCGGTGATGCGCACGTTGCTGGCCTTGATGTCGCAGTGCACGTACAGGCGCGAGTGGATGAACGCCAGCACCTGCGCCATTTGAATCAACACGCGATACAGCGTGCGCGTGTCCAGCGGCGCGTCCCGCACCAGCGAGCTCAGGTCGTTGCCGCCCACGACCTCCATGGTGATGAAGCGGTTGCCGGCCTCCGTCATGCCCCAGTCAAAAACTTTGAGCGTGGACGGGTGCTGCAGCTTCTTCATCGCGAAGAACTCGTGCCGGAACAGCAGCACCAGCTCCTCCACCTTCGCGGCGGACAGCTCCGCGGGGACGTGCATCTCCTTGAGCGCCACGCGGCGGCGCTCCTGCAGGTCGTCCGCCAGCCAGATGCGGCCCATGCCGCCCTCACCCAGCAGCGACTCCACGCGGTAGCGCCCGGTGACGATGACGCCTGGCACCAGCGAGCGCCGCTCGCCCACGCCCGAGCCCGGCAACGTGATGGGCGTACGCATCCGCTCCCCCCACGTGCTCGGAGGGCGGGTGCGCTCATCCAGTACCGTTGTCTTCTCGTCGTCGCTCACGCGCCAAAGGGCTGGCCCGTTCAGGCCAGGGTCCAGAATCCAGACGTCGGAGGAATACCACGTTTCAGTGACACCGCCTCCGGGACATCCGAGCAGGTGCCCCTCTGTCCCCCGGTCCCTGTCTCACCGTCTTGCTGGCCCCCCCTGCGCCCGGCCAGCCCGGACGCCTGCTGGGGAGCCGCTTCCACCCCGGTGCCCGGGCCCCCACCCGGACGCATGCGCACCCTTCCTCCAGGCCGTGGGCCCGTCGCTCGCGGGAGGAGGAGGCGGCATGCGCGCATGGAAGTGGGGCGGCGCCACGGTGGCGCTCGCGTCCGTGACGGCCTGGATGGCCTGCGGCCAGTCGGGGACGGGAGCCGCGGAGGGAATCCAGAAGGCGGAAGCAGCAACGGTGACGCTGGGCGACGGCCACTGCGCGGGCGTGGTGGTGGGCCAGGGCCGCCATGTCCTCACCGCGGCCCACTGCGTCGCGCCGGACGCGGGCCGCGAGCGGACGAACTTCGAGGACGGCCGCCAGCTGTGGGGCCGCTACGTGTTCGTGGATCGCGGCCGGGACATGGCGGTGCTGGAGCTGGAGGCGAAGGCGCCGGTGGCCCCGCTGGAGGTGGCCGAGGGGCTGCCCATCCCCGGCGCGGTGCTCGTCTTCACCGGACGCCACGACCGGCCCGGCGAGCCGCAGCGGGTCATGGTGGAGCGCTGGGGCCGCTGTCCGTCGCTGCCGGACGTGCCCACCGCCCTCTTCACCACGATGCACGGCGTCCCCGGAGACTCCGGCGCGCCGCTGGTGGACGAGCAGCAGCGCGTGGTGGGCCTGGTGCATGGCGGCGCGCGGTGCAGCATCGCCGCGCCCACCGGAGCCGTGGCGCCGGAGGTCCAACGCCTGTCGCGAGAGGACGCGCCACGTGCGCGGCCGGCCGCGGGGCAGTCGATCACCCCGCGCCACGGTGAGCCCCGTGCTCGCGCACCGAACGCAGTCACGGTGTCGATCGGCGTCCGTGCCG
>NZ_JBKGHJ010000724.1:0-3129 GCF_046520365.1 Corallococcus sp. 4LFB | reverse complement strand
CGTGCCGCCCGGCAGCCCGACGTCCAGGCCCAGGCCCAGGAACACCGGCGCGCCTTCCTCCCGCCGCAGCAGCTCGTAGCGCACGCCCAGCTCCGGCGTGCCCAGGCCGAACGAGTCCGGCTCGCTCACGCCGACCAGCTGCTCCGCGCCGTGGCCGCCCTGCGCGATGATGACGGGCAGCTTCGCGGAGAACTCCAACCGGTCCACCGGCGACCACGCGCCCGCCAGCCAGCCCGCGGTGCGGTAGTGCAGGATGGAGCGCTCCAGCCCGTCACTGCCCTGGAGCAGGAGGATGCCGCGCTCGTAGTTGACCATGAGGAGCAGGCGGTAGCCGCCCTCGGGGAGCACGCGGCCGGTGTCCACCAGCATCGAGTCCGTCGCCGCCGGCTGGAAGCGCAGGCGCTCCAGGTCCAGCGGCCTGAGCGGGCTCGTGGTGGTCTGTCCGAACGCGGCGGGGGAGACGGCGGTGGCCAGCAGCGCGGCCAGCGCCCAGCTCTGAGCCTTTGTACGCAAGGGAAGGTCCATTCGAGAAAAGAAGGAGCGCATGTCTCAGTTCTCCCCAGCCGGGTTCTGACGGCGGCGCGAATGACTCCAGGCCGCCAGCGCGGCGAGGAGCGCCAGCGCGGACGTGGTGCCGCCGGTGCTGTCACAGCCGCCGCCGGCGATCTCCACGACCTCCGCCTGGACCCGGACCTGGAACGTGCACTGCGCGGTGTTGCCCGCGGCGTCCGTGGCGGTGACGGTGACCTGCGTGGCGCCCGGCGCGAAGGTGCTGCCGACGCGGGCGACGACGTCACCGTCGGCGAGGCCGTCACCGCGTCCGTGGCCGTGGGGTTGAACGTCACCGGCTCGCCCGGACCCACCAGGACGTTGGCGGGGCAGGTGAGCGCGGGGGGCGTGGTGTCCTGCACCGTCACCTGGAACGAACAGGTGAGGCCGCTGGAGGTCGCGGTGACCGTCGTGGTGCCCAGCGGGAAGCGCGAGCCCGACGCCTGCGTGTAGCTCACCGGGAGCCCCGCCGGCTCCAGGACCGCGGGGTCGTAGGTCACGTCGGCGCCGTCCGCACCGGTCGCCTCCGCGGTGACGTTCGCGGGACAGGTGAGGGTCGGGACGGCGTCCACCACGTTGAGGGTCACGGTCGCGAGGTTGCTGTCGTCGACGCAGTCCCGGACCCGGTAGGTGAAGCTGTCGGGGCCCACATAGCCGGGCGCGGGCGTGTACGCGAGGTGCCCCTGCGCGCTGGTGCCGAGCGTGCCGTGCTGCGGCTGGGTGACGATGGTCCAGGTCAACACCTGGCCGGGGTCCGGATCCGTGCCGTTCAGGCCGAGCTCCACCTCCGTGTCCTTGGGGACGGTGACCGTCTGGTCCGCCGCCGCCGGGGGACGGTTGGCGACGACGGTCACCGTGCGTCCGCCGGGGATGGCGTTGGCGAAGACGGACAGGCCGTAGGTGCCCAGCGGCGTGCCGGTGGGGACCGTCACCGTCGCGCGCGTGGCCGAGGTGTCGCTGCTGGGGAGCGTCCAGAGGCGCCCGCCCTCGGCGGCCCGCAGCCGCACCAGGGGGAAGTCGGTGGGGGAGTCGGCGCTGTTGCCAGCGCTCGCGCCGGAGAGGCCCCGGAACAGCAGGCCCTCCAGGACGGTGGGGCAGCCGGCGACGAAGGTCGGCGGGTTCGTCACGGTGGGCCGCCACGCGGGGAGGGCGCCGGTGTCGTCATACAGCTCCGCGTTGGGGGTGGCGAGGCCGCCCGTCAGCAGGACCTCACCCGAGGGCAGGGCGACGGTGACCAGCCCCCCCGCGGTGGTGGGGTCCGCGACGTTGAGCCAGCGGCGGAGCATGGGGTCGTAGACCTCCGCCGTGTTGGCGTAGTCACCATTCGTGGTGATGCCGCCCGCGGCCAGCACCTTGCCGTTGGGCATCAGCGTGGCGGAGTGCAGCCAGCGTGGCTGCGTGAGCGCGCCCACGGAGGCCCAGGAGTTCGTGCCGGGCGTGTACAGCTCCGAGGTCGTCAGCTCCGTGAAGGCCGCGATGCCGCCCGCCGCGAGCACCTGGCCCGACGGCAGCAGCGTCAGCGTCAGCTCGTCGCGGCGCCCGCGAGGCTCGCCGCCGCGGCCCAGGTGTTGGTGGCGGGGTCATAGAGCTCCGCGGAGGCCAGCTCCGAGCCGCCGCCGCCGTGTCCGCCGACGACGAGCACCCGGCCGTTCTGGAGCAGCACGGCGCGATGTCCGGCGCGCGCCGTGGCGAGCGAGCCGGCCGGGGTCCACGTGTTCGTGTCGGGCGCGTACACCTCCGCGCTGGCGAGCACCGTGGTGTTGCTCTGGCCACCGGCGACGAGCACCCGGCCATCCGGCAGGAGCGTGGAGGTGTGCAGGTGGCGCGTGCCCAACAGCGTCGCGGTGGGCAGCCAGGTGTTGGTGGTGGGATCGAAGCGCTCCACGGAGGCCGTGGAGGTGTTGGTGTTGCGGCCGCCCGCGATCAGCACCTGCCCCGAGTTCAGGACGGTGGCGGTGGCGCGCTCGCGCGGCGTGGCGAGCGCGGGCAGGGCGGTCCACGCGTTGCTCGCGCGATCGTACAGCTCCGCCTCGGCCGACGAGGTGAACTGGCCGCGGCCACCCGCGACGAGCACCTGGCCCGAGGGCAGCAGCGCCACCATCGCGTCGGTCCGGGGGGTGCCCATGGCGCCCGCGGGCGACCACCGGCTCACGGCGGGGTCGTAGACCTCCGTCTCCGCGTAGAAGGTCAGCGACGGGGCCGAGGTGAACCCGCCCGCGATGAACACCTTGCCGTTCGGCAGCAGCGTCGCGGTGTGGTTCTCGCGGGCGACGTTCATCGTGCCCGCGGCGGCCCAGGTGCCGGTGGCGGGATCATAGACTTCCGATTCGACCTGTGGCGCGGCGCCGGAGACGGAGCCGCCGGTGACGAGGACGCGGCCGTCGGGGAGCAGCGTGGCCGCGTGGCCGGCGCGCGGGAACGCGAGGCTGCCCGTCGCGGTCCAGGTGTTGGCCACCGGGTCGTAGAGCTCCGACTGGGCCGTCACGCCGCCCTGCGCGAAGCCGCCCGCGACGAGCACGCGGCGTCGGGGAGCAGGGTGCTGGAGAAGTAGTGGCGGGCGACCAGCGGGGCCGCGGCGGC
>NZ_JBKGHJ010000723.1:0-3129 GCF_046520365.1 Corallococcus sp. 4LFB | reverse complement strand
CACTGGACGGTGGAGGCGGTGGCGGACGGCGAGGCCGCGCTCCAGGCCGCCCGCGCACGCCCCCCCCGGACCTCATCCTGTCCGACGTGATGATGCCCCGGCTGGACGGCTTCGGGCTGCTCCAGGCCCTGCGCGCGGACGAGCGCACCCGGACGGTGCCCGTCATCCTGCTGTCCGCCCGCGCGGGCGAGGAGGCCCAGGAGGAGGGCCTGCACGCGGGCGCGGATGACTACCTGGTGAAGCCGTTCTCCACGAGGGACCTGCTGGCGCGCGTCACCGCGCAGCTCACCCGCGCCCGGCTGCGCAAGCTGGAGGCCGCGCACGGCGAGCGGCTGGCGCGCATCTTCCAGCACGCGCCCGTGGGCATCGCCATCCTGCGCGGCCCGGAGCACGTCTTCGAGTTCGCCAACCAGAACTACCTCCAGCTCGTCGCGAACCGCGCGGTGATGGGCAAGCCCGTCCGCGAGGCCCTTCCGGACCTGGCCGACCAGGGCATCTACGAGCTGCTGGACGGCGTCTACACCACGGGCGAGCCGTACATCGGCCGCTCCCTGCGCGTCGTCTTCCACCACGACCCGGAGCAGACGGCGCAGGAGGTGTTCTTCGACTTCGTCTACCAGCCCATGAGCGACGCGAAGGGCCAGGTGGAGAGCATCATCGCGGTCGTCTTCGACGTGACGGAGCTGGCCACCGCGCGGCGGGAGGCGGAGACCGCCAACCGCGCCAAGGACGAGTTCCTCGCGATGCTGGGCCACGAGCTGCGCAACCCCCTGGCCCCCATCCTCACCGCGCTCCAGCTCATGCGCCTGAGGGGCGACACCGCCGCGGAGCGCGAGCGCACGCTGATTGAGCGGCAGGTGACGCACCTGGTGCGCATGGTGGACGACCTGCTGGACGTCAGCCGCGTCACCCGGGGCAAGGTCACCCTCAAGCGCGAGCGCGTCACGCTCACCGACGTGGTGGCCAAGGCCATCGAGCAGATCAGCCCGCTCATCGATCAGCGCCAGCACACGCTGGAGGTGGACCTGCCGGAGCGCGGCACGGACCTCCACGGCGACCCCACGCGGCTGGCGCAGGTGTTCGCCAACCTGCTCACCAACGCCGCCAAGTACACGGAGCCGGGCGGCTTCCTGGCCGTGACGGGCACGCGCGAGGGCCAGGAGCTCGTCGTCAGCGTGCGCGACACGGGCGCGGGCATCCCGCCGGAGATACTGCCCCACGTGTTCGACCTCTTCGTGCAGGAGCACCAGGCCCTGGACCGCTCCCAGGGCGGCCTGGGGCTGGGGCTCGCCATCGCGCGCAGCTGGTGACGCTGCATGACGGCACCATCAGCGCGCACAGCCCGGGCCGGGGCCGCGGCAGCACCTTCACCGTGCGCCTGCCCGCGCTGGAGGCGGAGGCTCTCGCGGCGCTGCCCACGCCGCAGCCCGGCGCGCTCGTCCCCCGGGAGCCCACCTCCATGAGCGCGCGCGTGCTCATCGTGGACGACAACCGGGACGCGGCGGACGTCCTCTCCGAGTCCCTGGAGTTCCTGGGCTGCACGACGCGCGTGGCCTACGACGGCCCCACGGGCCTGGAGGCGGCGAAGGCCTTCCAACCGGAGATCGCGCTGCTGGACATCGGCCTGCCGGTGATGGACGGCTACGAGCTGGCCCGGCTGCTCCGCCAGCAGGAGGAGCCCCGCCCCATGAAGCTGGTGGCGGTGACGGGGTACGGCCAGGAGTCCGACCGCCAGCGCTCCAAGGCGGCGGGCTTCGACGCCCACCTCGTGAAGCCGCTGCACTTCGAGACGCTGGAGACGCTGCTCAAGGAGCTGTCGGGCGCCTGAGGGGCAGGCCGCCCGTCGTCCAGGGGACGTCCGGCCCCACGAAGCCGGGCCGGGCGGCCGCGGAGGCCCTATGCTCCGGCCCGACATGCCGACGCCTTCCGCGCCCTCCTCCCCCTCCGCCCCCGTGGCGGACGGTGGACTCTTCTGCGAGCTGTACTGGGGCACCTCCCTGGCGGAGGCCTGGAGCTACGGCCCCGAGCTGGGCCAGGTCCACGCCGCGCCCGACGAGACGGCCCCCCTGCCCCTCTACGGCTTCACGCTGCCGGAGGAGCCCTTCCTCCTCGCCGAGCGCACGCCGCGGGGCTGGCGCATCCACGTGCCGCCGTCCGCGCGCGTGGAGAGGAGCCTCAAGGGCGACGCCTTCCACCCGGTGGGCCCGGAGGAGCTGACGGGCGCGCCGGGCCGCGCGGCGGTGGAGCTGCGCGAGGGCATGACGCTGCGCCTCATGGAGGGCGAGCTGCGGCTGCTGGTGCAGCCGTCGGTGGTGAAGGAGCGCGCGGGCCGCTTCCGCGTGCGCGACGTGGCCTGGCTCATCACCGTGGCCATCCTCTTCCTGAGCGCGCCCGTCGCCTTCCTCACCATGGGGCCGGACCCGGCGCGCCTCGCCGCGAACAACGCGCGCGCGCTGCAGGTCGCCCACGACAAGGAGGAGGCGCGGCGCAAGGCCATGGGCCTGGACCAGCCGCTCAAGCCGCTGACGGAGGCGGAGCAGGCCGCGCGGAAGCAGGACGGCGGCGCGCGCGTCACCGTCCCCGCCAGCTTCGGCGTGCGCTAGCTCAGGGCCCCAGCCCCACCCAGACGTCGCCGTCCTCGAAGAACTCCTTCTTCCAGATGGGCACGTCCTGCTTGAGCCGCTCGATGGCGTGCTCACAGCCCCGGAAGGCCTCCTTGCGGTGCGCGGAGGCCGCGGCGATGACGACGGCCAGCTCGCCCGGCACCAGCGTGCCCACGCGGTGCACGATGGCCAGCCGCGTCCCCGGCCACGCGCGGGCCACCTCGTCGCCAATCTCCGCGAGCTTCGCCTCCGCCATGGGCGCGTAGGCCTCGTACTCCAGCCGCAGCACGCGCCGGCCCTGCGTCTGGTTGCGCACGGCGCCGGAGAACGTCACCAGCCCGCCCGCCCCTTCGGAGGCCACCGCGTCCACGACCTCCGACAGCTGGAGCGGGCGGGCCACCACGCGGAAGAGGCCCGGCGCGCCGCCGGCCACGGGCGGAATCAACGCCAGCTCCGCGTCCGGGGACACCGGCGCGTCCAGCGCCACGCCCGCCACCCGGTTGAAGCCCGCGCCGTCCAGCAGCGA
>NZ_JBKGHJ010000722.1:0-3130 GCF_046520365.1 Corallococcus sp. 4LFB | reverse complement strand
GGAGCGTGGCCCCCGCGAGGAGCGCCCGCCGCGGCCTCCGCGCGAGGACCGTCCGCCGCGCGACCCCAAGAGCCTGCCCGGCGAGCTGACCTTCAAGCCGTTCAGCGCGCTGGCCCCGTCCGCGCCCGCGAAGTCCGGTGGTGAGGGCGGTGGCTCCTCGGAGGGCTGAAGTCCATGGCGAAGCGGCTGGGAGAGCGGTTGATTGAGGCCGGCCTCGTGACCCCCGGGGCCGTGGAGCAGGGTCTGGAGCACCAGAAGATCACCGGCCACAAGCTGGGGGACTGTCTGGTGGAGCTGGGCCTGCTCCAGGAGGCCGCGCTGCTGCGGCTCCTGGCCAACGAGTTCCAGACCCGCTTCGTCACCGCGGACAAGCTGGCCAAGGCCCGCATCGACACGAAGGTCCTGGACAAGCTGCCGGTGCGGCTGGCGGAAGCGCAGAACGTGCTCCCGCTGGCCATCGACCCGGAGCGCAAGCTGCTGTCGGTGGTGGCCGCCGAGCCGCAGAACAAGTCGCTGCTCGACGAGATCGCCCTCGTCACCGGCATGTCGGAGGTCTACGCGTACATCGGCCTGCGCAGCGCCATCTCCGCGGCCATCCGCAAGCACTACTACGGCGACCCCACGGCGTTCACCACGCTCTTGGAAGGCCCCAGCGCCTCCAACGGACCCCGCCGTCCGGACACCCCGTCCAACACGCACGTGGGCGCGGAGCCCGGGCGCGGCGGCTCCTCCGCGGGCCGGAGCGCCACCAGCCTGAGCATGCGGCTGGAGACGGACGCGCGGATGCGGCTGCAGCGCGCCGGCAGCGGCACCAACGTGGCGCGCGTCTCCACGCAGCGGCGCGAGCCGGGCGGCCCGCGCGGGCTCATCAGCGACACGGACTACGTGGAGACGCTGAGCCTGATGGTGGGCCTGCTGGAGCAGGACCGGCCCCGGCACCGGGGACACTCCGCGCAGCTGGCGCGGCAGGCGGGCATCGTCGGCCAGCGCATGGGCATGCCCCACAAGGAGCTGGCGGCGCTGTCCATCGCCGCGTACCTGCACGACCTGGGCAAGCCGCCGGAGCGCCACTACTCGCTGGCGAGCAACGCGGCCAACGCCGAGTGGAAGGCGCAGGCGAAGGCGTGCTGCCGCGCGCCCACGAAGCTCTTCGAGACGGTGCACCTGCCCGCGCAGGTGAACACCATCCTCGCGCAGCTGTACGAGGCCTGGGACGGCTCCGGCACGCCCCAGGGCGCCAAGGGCGAGGACATCACCCTGGGCGCGCGCATCCTGGCGGCGGTGGACAGCTTCCTGGAGCTGACCAAGAACCCGGGCAACGCGCACGGCCGCGTCTTCACCAAGCAGCAGGCGCTGGAGCACCTCAAGCAGCACGCGGGCGTGCTCTACGACCCGGTGGTGGCGGACATCGTCGGCCAGCTCCAGAGCGGTTCGCTGCTGGTGCACCGGCTGGCCAGCGAGGGCCGGCAGGTGCTCATCGCGGAGCCGGACGAGGCCACGCGCGGCGAGCTGCTGGAGGCGGTGCTCAAGCAGGAGCTGGTGGCGCACGCACTGTCCACGCTGGACGGCGCGCTGGACGGCCTGGCGCGGCAGGACTGCGACGTGCTGGTGGTGAGCCTGCGGCTGGGCCAGCAGGAGGTGATGGACCTGCTGGAGGCCGTGCGCTCCACGCCGGAGAGCGCGGGCCTGCCCATCGCCGTGGTGGGCGAACCGGATGCGCAGGCGCGCGAGCGGCTGCTCATGGCGGGCGCGACGGCGGTGCTGTCCCCGGGCGACAAGGCGGAGGTGGCCCGCACGGTGCTGTCCCTCTTCCAGGACCGGGTGCAGCACAACGGCCCGGGCCGGGTGGTGCGCGGCAGCTTCGACGAGCTGCCCCCGAAGGAGCTGTTGCGCACGCTGGGCGGCGGCAAGAAGAGCGGGAAGCTCCAGCTGCGGCACCACACGCTGGAGGGCTCGCTGCACCTGGAGCGCGGACGCGTGGTGCACGCGGCGTTCGGCGGCCACTCGGGGGAGCCCGCGCTGCAGGCCCTGCTGAAGATGAAGCAGGCGGACTTCGTCTACGACCCGGACGCGCTGCTGCTGGACATGCCGCAGTTGGACCAGGACCTGGAGGCCCTGGCCAACGCGCTCAGCCCAGCGTGAGGTTGAAGAGGCGGACCGCGTTCGCGGTGGTGACGCGGGCCACCTCCTCCAGCGAGACGCCCTTCAGCTCCGCCACCTTCCTCGCCGTCTCCAGCACGTGCGCGGGCTCGTTCTTGCGGCCGCGGTGGGGCACCGGCGCGAGGAAGGGGCTGTCCGTCTCCACCATCAGGCGCTCCAGCGGCGCGAAGCGCACCGCGTCCTGGAGGGCCTCCGTCTTCTTGTAGGTCACGACGCCCGACAGCGAGATGTAGAAGCCCCGGTCCAGGTACTTGCGGGCCGCGGCCGTGTCGCCGGTGAAGCAGTGGATGACGCCGTTCGTGACGTCCTCCGCCGCCAGGGCCGCTTCGCAGTCGTCATGCGCGTCGCGCACGTGCACCACCAGCGGCTTGGACAGGCGCTTCGCGAGCGCGCACTGGCGCCGGAAGACGGTGGCCTGCACCTCGCGCGGCGAGTGGTCGTAGTAGTAGTCCAGCCCGGCCTCGCCCACGGCGCGCAGCTCCGGCCGCGCGCAGGTGCGCTCCAGCATCTCGAAGTCCGCCTCCGTCGCGCGGGCGGCCTCGTGCGGGTGGATGCCCAGCGTGGGCGACAGGAAGTCCGGGTGCCGGGCGGCGACCTCCAGCGCGTGCCCCCAGTCACCGGGGCCGTGGAACTGGCCCACCAGCACCGCGTGCACCAGCCCCGCGGCGCGGGCGCGCTCCAGCACCGGCGCCACGTCCGCGTAGTCCTTCGGCTCCAGGTGGCAGTGCGCATCAACCAGTCTCATGGGCTCTCCCGAAACAGCTCTTCCAGCTCCGTGCGCGCCTCTTCCGAGGCGAAGGTGGGCACGGCGGCGCGCACGCGCTCCAGCCCCTCCGCCACGCCCAGGCGCCAGAGGCCATCCGCCGCGTCCAGCCGGTCGTCCTCCGCCGCGCTCCGGTCCTCCAGCACGGCGAGCAGCCAGGGCAGCGCCCGGGCATCTCCCAACCGGCCCAGCCCGCGCGCGGCGGCG
>NZ_JBKGHJ010000721.1:0-3148 GCF_046520365.1 Corallococcus sp. 4LFB | reverse complement strand
CGCGCACCTCGCACCTCACGGCCGCTCCGGTCCGCAGCGCCCAGCGCGGCGGCAGCGACGGTGGCGGCCGCTCCGTGGTCGTGGGCCTGATGGTGCTGGCGCTCCTCGGGGGCGGCGGCGCGGCGGGCTACTTCCTCGTGTACAAGCCGCAGCAGGAGAAGGCGGCCCGGGACGCGAAGCCCCCCGCTCCGGCCGCGGTGCCTCCGGAGGTGCTGGCCACGGTGGGCCGGTGGAAGCTCCAGTTCCTGGAGCTGGAGGGCACCAGCGCGGAGCACCTGGCCGCGGGCCAGAAGCAGCTCGAGCTGGACCAGCGCATCGCGTACACGGAAGCCGAGGAGTCCTTCCAGCAGGCGCTGCTGCTCGACCCGCGCAGCACGGAGGCCATCGCCGGTTACGTGCAGGCGCTGGCGCTCGGGCGCGGTCCGGGCATGGACGACAACTCCTTCCAGGAGGCGCGCGAGCTCATCCAGGCCGCGCAGGGCACGGCCGGGAAGACGCCCGCGCTGCTCGTCGCGCACGCGAACCTGCTGCTGGCGCGCTCGCGTCAGCCGGGCAACCTGGAGCAGGCGGCGCAGCTGGCCTCGGCGGTGCTGGCGCGGCCGGAGGCCAGCGACGCCCACAAGGCGGAGGCGCACCTGGTGCTGGGGCGCTCGCGGGTGGCCACGTCGCGCGAGCTGGCGAACCAGGAGTTCGACGCCGCGCGGAAGCTGGCGCCGAACCTCAAGCGCGTGGACTACTACAGCGCGCTCGCCCACGAGCAGGCCGGCCAGTACGGGGTGGCGCTCAAGCAACTCTCCCGCCGGATGGAGCTGGATCCGCAGGACTGGAACAGCCTGGAGGCCGCCGCCCGCATCTACGTGGAGGTCGGCGAGACGGGCCGCGCGCGCAAGCTGTACGAGGACCGGCTGAAGGCGAAGGCGGGCGACGTGCGCGCCACCCTGGCGCTGGCGGTGCTGCGCTACCAGGCGGAGGGCAACGCGCGCGACGCGGTGCGCACGCTGAAGGATCTGACGAAGAACGCGTCCCGCTACGGCCCGCGCGACGCCTCTGAAATCTGGAGCCACCTGGCCGCGGCGCAGCGCACGGCGGGCAACAACGCCGGCGCGCTGGACGCGGCGGCGGAGGCCCTGAAGGTGGTGCCGACGATGCCGGAGGCCCACCTGCAGGCGTTCCTGGTGGCGCTGGCGCAGAAGGACGTGGCCGCGGCCCGCGAGCACCTGAAGGGCTTCCAGGGCCGGCTGGAGGACGCCGCGCTGGAGAAGGTGCTGGAAGGGCGGCTGCACCTGCTGGAGGGCGACGCGGCCGGGGCCCAGGAGCGCTTCCAGCAGGCGGTGCGGCTGGACGACCGCCGCATGGACGCGAAGCTCCTGGAGGGCGTGGCGGCGGCGAGCGCGAAGAAGCGCGACGAGGCCTTCCGCCTGTTCTACCCGGTGCTGGAGGCGCGTGATTGGGATCCGCTGCGGCTGGCGCCCCGGCCCGCGCTGTCGCGCTTCTGGCTGCGGCCGGGCGAAACGCTGGCGGGCGTGGAGAACGTGGTGAAGGCGCTGGGCGACCGCCCGGAGGACGTGCAGCCCCTGCTGTACGAGGCCCTGGTGCGCTTCCACCAGGGGGACCGGCAGACCGCGGAGCGGCTGCTGCACTCCGTGGTGGACGTGAACGCGAACAGCGGCAGTGCCCAGGCGTACCGGGCGCTCATCGCGCTGGACGCGAAGGCGCCGCAGGCGCGCGGGCTCGCCGAGCGCGCGGTGGGGCTCGAGCGGGGGCTGCCGGTGGCGCGCCTGTCCTTGGGGCTCGCGCAGGCGGCGGCCGGGGACGTGGCGGTGGCCATGCGCACGCTCCAGTCCGCGTTGGACGTGGCGCCGAAGCTGCTGTCCGCGCAGACGAAGCTGGCGGAGCTGCTGGTGGCGTCGAAGCCGAAGGAAGCGCGCGCGGTGCTGGAGAAGGTGGTGGGGTTGGACCCGTCCTACTTCCCGGCGAAGAAGCTGCTCTTCAAACTCGACGAGCGAGGTTGACGTGAAGGTCCTGTTGCTGGGGTCGGGCGGACGCGAGCACGCGCTCGCGTGGAAGCTGGCCCAGAGTCCTCGTCTCTCACGGCTCCTGGTGGGCCCGGGCAACCCGGGCACCGCTCGGTGGGGCACCAACGTGCCCCTGCAGGCGGACTCGCCGGAGGCGGTGGTGTCGCTGGCGCGCCGCGAGGGCGTGGACCTGGTGGTGGTGGGCCCGGAGGCGCGCTCGTCGCGGGCGTCGCGGACGCGCTGGCGCAGGTGGACATCCCGTGCTTCGGCCCCGTCGCGGCGGCCGCGCGCATCGAGGGCTCCAAGGCCTTCGCCAAGGAGGTGATGGACGAGGCGGGCGTGCCCACCGCGGCCTTCCGCGTCTTCACCGACGCGGCGGAGGCGGAGGCGTACGCCGTCGCGCAGGGCCGCATCGTGGTGAAGGCGGACGGCCTGGCCGCGGGCAAGGGCGTCATCGTCGCGCCGGACGCGCAGGCCGCGCGCGACGCGGTGCGCGCCGTGGCGGCCATGGGCCAGGCGGGCCAGCGGATGGTGCTGGAGGAGCTGCTGGAGGGCGAGGAGGTGTCGCTGATGGCCCTGTGCGACGGCGAGCGCTACGTGCTGCTGCCGCTGTCGCAGGACCACAAGCGCGTGGGCGAGGGCGACACGGGCCCCAACACCGGCGGCATGGGCGCGTACTGCCCGGCGCCCTTCCTCACGCCGCAAGAGCTGGCGAAGGTGGGCGAGCAGGTCATCGCGCCGACGCTCGCGGTGCTGAAGAAGCGCGGCACGCCCCTGCGAGGCGTGCTGTACGCGGGGCTGATGCTCACGGCGTCCGGCCCGAAGGTGCTGGAGTTCAACGCGCGCTTCGGGGACCCGGAGACGCAGGTCCTGATGATGCAGGTGGACGAGGACCTGCTGCCGCTGCTGGACGCGTGCGCCAGGGGGACGCTGGAGCCCCGGCCGCTGAAGCAGTTCCCGGGCGCGTCGGTGGGCGTGGTGCTGGCGGCGGAGGGCTACCCGGAGGCGCCGAGGAAGGGCCAGCGGATTGAAGGGCTGGACGCGGTGCCGTCCAACGCGCCGGTGTTCCTGGCGGGCGTGGCGAAGCAGGACGGCGCGCTGGTGACGGCGGGCGGCCGGGTGCTGACGGTGTG
>NZ_JBKGHJ010000720.1:0-3157 GCF_046520365.1 Corallococcus sp. 4LFB | reverse complement strand
TGCCGGTGTGAGCGCGTGCTGCCGCTGGCGGACCTGTCCCGCGCGCAGGCGTGCTTCTACAGCAACGCGGTGGCGCTGGCCGTGGGCGTGCCGAGGCTGCTGGGCCGGGAGCTCCCCGACAGCCTCCGGCTCGCGGAGCGGGCCCGCGCCGCGCTGGAGGCCCGGGCCGTGCGCGAGGGCTGAGCGCGCGCCACCGGAGTGCGGCACACTGGCGGCCATGACCCGCTCCCTCGTCATGGCCCCCCGCTGGGCTGGAAGCCCCGACACGGATTTCTACCCGTGGCTGACCGCGAAGCTGCGCACGCCCCTCCCCTCTTCGACGACGTGCGCACGCTGGACATGCCCACGCCGGGCGCGCCCACCATCGACGGCTGGGTGTCCACGCTCGCCGCCGCGGTGGGGCCGGTGCCCGCGCCCTCCACCGTGTTCCTGGGCCACAGCGTCGGCTGTCAGGCCGTGATGCGCTACCTGTCCACGCTGCCCCCGGGCCACACCGTGGAAGGGGCCGTGCTCGTCGCGGGCTGGTTCGAGGTCGACACGCCCTGGGACACGCTGCGGCCGTGGCTGGACACGCCCATGGACTTCGAGCGGATCCGCGCCGCGCTCCGCCGCTGCGTGGTGGTGCTGTCGGACTCCGACCCCTTCACCTCCGACTTCCGCCGCAACACGCGCCTCTTCGAGGAGCGCCTGGGCGCGGAGGTGCGCCTCGTCCCCGGCGGACGCCACTTCAACAACCCCCAGGAGCCCGCCGTGCTGGCCGTGCTCCAGGAGTGCTTCGGCGCGTCCCGCTGAGCAGCCGGGCGGGCAGGCGGCGGGCGTGGCAAATCTCGCCGGCACCCCCATCTTTGGAGGACTTCGAAGGACTTTCTTCAACGACAGGGGGCTCACCATGGAGACGAAGAAGCCAGGCGAGAAGCAGGTCCAGCACCAGGGCATGAGCGAGGACGAGAACCTGCGCCACAAGGGCGAGGTGCGCGAGTCCGAGGCGGACCGCCACGCCGGCCCGAAGCCCGAGGGCAACGGCGGCACGGGGCAGCCCGCGGCGTTCCCGGAACACAACTGACACCGGGCGCGTCAGCGATTCCCGCCGGGCGGCTCGAAGGTGCTTTCACGGCGGCCGGGAGCCATTAACCTGGGGCGCATGTCCGCTCCCGCTCCCTACGTCTCCCGCGTCCCCTTCGAGTCCGTCCACCCGAAGGCCCTGGCCGTGTACTGCTCGGACGGGCGCTTCACGGAGGCCGTGGAGGACCTGGCCCACCACCTGGGCCACCCACGCCTCGACACGATGACCCTCCCTGGAGGCCCCGCGCTGCTCAACCGCTGGGCCTCGGACTACCTGGAGAGCGCGGGCTTCACCAAGGCCGCGAGCTTCCTCATCGAAGGCCACCACATCGAGGACGTGCTGCTGCTGGCGCACGCGGGGTGCGGCTACTACCACGCGAAGCACAGCGCGCTCGGGCCGGACATCGCCGTGGAGCAGCAGTTGAAGGACCTCCACTTCGGCGCGAAGGAGCTCCAGACGGCGTACCCCCACCTGCGCATCCACCTCTTCTACGTGCGCCCCAAGGGGACGACCCTCGAGTTCGAGCCCATCCCCCACGAGGGCTGAGCCCCGCGGCGACAGGTGTCCGCCGACCTGATACGGGGACACCGTGAAGACTCAAGACGTAGGCCGGGCCCTCCTGGCGCTGTCCATGGGGGGCTTTGGCATCGGGACGACCGAGTTCGCCACCATGGGCATCCTCCCGCAGATCGCGAGCGGCCTGGAGGCGACGATTCCCCGGAGCGGCCATGTCATCGCCGCCTATGCGCTGGGCGTCGTCGTGGGGGCGCCGCTGGTCGCCATCGTGACCGCGCGGATGTCGCGCCGGGCGCTGCTGCTCCTGTTGATGGCGGCCTTCACCGTGGGCAACACGGCCTCCGCGCTGGCGCCCACGCTGGACACGCTCATCGTGGCCCGGTTCATCGCGGGCCTGCCGCACGGCGCCTACTTCGGCGTCGGCTCCGTCGTGGGCGCGGAGCTGCTGGGGCCGGGGCGCAAGGGCCGCGCCGTGGCGCTGCTCATGGCCGGGCTCACCATCGCCAACATCGTCGGCGTCCCGGCGGCGACGTTCCTGGGGCAGCAGCTGGGCTGGCGGAGCACGTTCCTGCTGGTGGGCGCCATTGGCCTGGTGACGCTCACGGCCCTCTGGCTGTGGGTGCCGCGGGTGGCCTCGCTGGGCGGCAGCAGCATCCGTCAGGAGCTGTCCGCGCTGCGGCAGCCGCAGGTGTGGTGGACGTCGCTGGTGGGCGCGGTGGGCTTCGGGGGGCTGTTCGCGGTCTACAGCTACATCGCGCCGACGCTGACGATTGCGTCAGGCCTGCCCGGCTCGGCGCTGCCGTGGGTGCTCGCCCTCTTCGGGGTGGGCATGACGGTGGGGGCGATGCTGGGAGGCCGCCTGACGGACCATTCGGTGACGCTCGCGATGTGGGTGGGGTTCGGCGCGACGACGCTCGTGATGGGCCTGTTCGCGCTCACGGCCACGTCGCCCTGGGCGGCGGTCCCGCTCGTGTTCCTCATCGGCGTGTCGGCGCAGTTCCTCGCGCCCGCGGTGCAGGTGCGGCTCATGGAGGCCTCTCCCGGGGCGCCCTCCCTGGCCGCGTCCATGTCCCACTCCGCCCTGAACATCGCCAACGCTGCGGGCGCGTGGCTGGGCGGGCGGGTCATCGCGGCCGGGTGGGGCTACCTCGCGCCGGCCTGGGCCGCCGTCGCGCTCACCCTCGTCGGGGCCGGCCTCTTCGCGGTCGCGAACCGTGGCGGCGGGCGCCCCGCGCCGGCACGTGCCGAGCACGCCTGAACGGGAGGAAGCAAGCCCTGTCAGGGCCACTCATCGCCGGGGCCAGAAAATCGGGCCTTGGCGCGGCTCCCGCTGAACGGAGCAAGGCGGTTTTCGGCTGACGCCCCTGAAAGCTCAGCGCGCCTCGCCCTCACGGGCTGCCGCGTCCTGGAGCCCGCGCCGGAGCGCGTCCAGCAGCGACGGCGGGTCCCCCACGCGGAAGGCCTGGAGCCCCGCGTCGAAGTCCGCGCGCGCGCCCGTGACGTCGCCGCGCTGGAGCCGGAGCGCCCCCGCTCGTACAGAGCTCGGGGTCCACCGCGCTGCCCTGGCTGGGACGCGAG
>NZ_JBKGHJ010000071.1:0-23308 GCF_046520365.1 Corallococcus sp. 4LFB | reverse complement strand
GCTCGCGTGGCCCACGCAGGCCCTGCTGCCCGCGTACGCGGGACTTTTCGCCGTGCTGCTGGGCAGCGCGCTGCTGGTGCCCTGGGTGACGGAGAAGCTGACGGTGGCGTCGGCGCGGCCCCTGGGCGCGCTGTTCGGTCCGCTGGGGCGCATGGCGGCGCGCGGCGTGACGGCGAGCCTGTCTCGCACGGCGGTGGCGCTGGCGGCGCTGATGGTCGCGGTGGCGACGACGGTGGGCGTGGGCCTGATGGTGTCCAGCTTCCGGGGCACGGTGGCCGCGTGGCTGGAGTCCGCGTTGCAGGCGGACGTGTTCGTGTCACCGCCGTCGCTGGTGGCGCGGCGCGGGGACTCCTCGCTGGTGCCGGGGCTCGCGGAGAAGCTGCGGTCCACCCCGGGCGTCGAGGCGAGCGGCTCCATCCGGGTCATCCACGTGCGCATCAACGGCGTGGACACGGACCTGCTGGCGGTGGACTTCGCGAAGGGGCACGAGCGGACGTACCGCTTCAAGGAAGGGCGCGCGGAGGACGTGTGGCGGCAACTGGAGGCGTCACCCGACGCGCTCATCGTGTCGGAGCCCTTCGCGTTCCACCGGGACGTGCACGCGGGCGACACGCTGCGCGTCGCGACGGACAAGGGACCGCACGACTTCCGCGTGGCGGGCGTGTACTTCGACTATGGCTCGGACGTGGGCACGGTGCTGATGCCGCGCGCCACGTATGAGCACTGGTACGAGGACCGGGGCGTGTCCGGCCTGTCCCTCTTCGCCGCGCCCGGGCAGGACGTGGACGAGCTGGTGGCCCGGGTGCGCGACCGCGCGGGCGGTGAGCAGGCCTTGAACGTGCGCGCGAACCGGGCGCTGCGGCAGGCCTCCATGGAGGTGTTCGACCGCACCTTCACCATCACGCAGGTGCTGCGGCTGCTGGCCATTGGCGTCGCGTTCGTGGGCGTGCTGAGCGCACTGATGTCATTGCAGCTGGAGCGGGCGCGCGAGTTCGCGGTGCTGCGCGCGACGGGGCTCACGCCGGGACAGCTGTGGGGCATGGTGTCCTTGCAGACGGGGCTGTTGGGCTTGCTCGCGGGGTTGTTCTCCATCCCGCTGGGTCTGGCGTTGGCGTACGTGCTGGTGCACGTCATCAACCAGCGCTCGTTCGGGTGGACGTTGCAGCTGGTGGTGGCGCCCGGCGTGGTGTTGCAGGCGCTGGTGCTGGCCCTGGTGGCGGCGGCGCTCGCGGGGCTGTACCCGGCGTGGCGCATGGCGCGCGCGAACCCGGCCATGGCGCTGCGGGAGGAGTGAGGCATGGGACGGGGACTCGTCATCGGGGTGGTGCTGGTGCTCGCCGCGCTGGGCGTGGCGGTGGGCGTGGTGCTGCGGGACACGGAGGACACCGGGCCCGGGAACGCGAGCGGCATGACGGTGGCGTCCGCGATGGGCGGCAACGGGAGCCTGGAGGGCTACGCGCGCGCGATGGAGCCCCGGCCCTTCCGCTTCCCGGAGGACCACGGCCCCCACCCCGACTTCCGCACCGAGTGGTGGTACTGGACGGGAAACCTGGAGACGCAGGACGGGCGGGCCTTCGGCTACCAGTTCACGCTGTTCCGCAGCGCGCTGTCGCCGGAGAAGACGCAGCGGGAGTCCGGCTGGGGCACGCGGCAGGTGTTCATGGGGCACTTCACGCTGACGGACGTGAGCGCCGGGCGGTTCCACGTCAGCGAGCGCTTCAGCCGCGCGGCGCAGGGGCTCGCGGGCGCGGAAGGGGCGCCGTTCCATGTCTGGCTTCAGGACTGGGACGTGCGCAGTGAGGGCACGGGCGGCACGTGGCCCATGCACCTGCGCGCGCAGGGCGACGGCGTGACGCTGGAGCTGACGCTCGACGAGGGCAAGCCGCCGGTGCTCCAGGGTGACAGGGGCCTGAGCCAGAAGGGGCCGCAGCAGGGCAACGCGTCCTACTACTACTCCCTGCCGCGCATGCCTTCGCGGGGCACGGTGTCGGTGGACGGGCAGACGGTGCAGGTGCGGGGCGAGAGCTGGATGGACCGCGAGTGGAGCACCAGCGCGCTGAGCGGGGACCAGGTGGGCTGGGACTGGTTCGCGCTCCAGTTCTCCGACGGCAGCGAGCTGATGCTCTACCAGCTGCGCAAGAAGGACGGGACGACGGATCCGTTCAGCGCGGGCACGTACATCCCCGCGACGGGAGAGGCCGTGCACCTGACCGCCAGCGACATGAAGCTGGAGCGGCGCGGCACCTGGAAGAGCCCGCGCGGCGGCGAGTACCCGGCGGGCTGGCGCGTCCAGGTCCCGAAGGTGGCCCTGGAGCTCACCGTGACGCCGAAGCTCCCGGACCAGGAGCTGCCGGTGCTGGTGCGCTACTGGGAGGGCGCGGTGACGGTGGACGGCACGCGCGAGGGCCAGCCCGTGCAGGGGCGCGGCTACCTGGAGATGACCGGGTACGCGGATGCGCCTCGGGACGAGCAGACGGTCCGCAGCCGCACGCCGTGATTCAGCCCCGCGCGCCCCGCTGCATCTGGAGGTCGTAGGCCTCGCGGAGGTAGGGGCGCAGCACGTAGAACGTCTCGTGGCTGGGATTGAGCACGCTCAGCCAGAACATCCGCGCATGGACCGGGTGCGGCAGGAGCACGTCCAGTGCCGTGAAGTCGACATTCGGGTCGAGCTCGGGGAACAGCTTCTGGAAGCTGTCCTTCCCCACGCACAGGTTCAACCGGAACACGTCCGGACGGTCCAGCTTCGACTGGTGGTCCAGCTCGGTGTCCCGCGTGACGATGGTCGCGAAGGGGTGCTGCCGCTCGTCTCCCGCGAAGAAGAAGACGTCCGGCGTCCGCGCATCCATGTGCACGTCCCTGAACGCATCCCGGATGTACGCCGCCAAGGCTTCCAGGCTGATGGCTCCCGTCATGATGTCCTCCCCCGAGTCGTACCGGCACGGGTCTATCACGCGGCGCGCGGCACGGGTGACTCCGGCTAGATTGCCGGCCCCATGAACGTCCTCGTCACCGGGGCCACCGGCCTCATCGGCAACGCTATCGCGCAGCGGCTCGTGAAGCAGGGCGCCTCCGTCCGCGAACTGGCCGGCGCATCGAACCCGCCACAGCACTCCGTCTGCTGGAGCCACTTGGGCGTAACATTGAAATCAAGACCACACCAAACAGCAACAGTCAGACACCCAAGCTCAAAAAAACAAACCACCACAAACCCACACCACCAGATAAAAAACACCAAATCAACATGAATCAAGATAAAAAATTAAACACCCAAGCAAGTCAAAGCCGCTGGGCCGACATCGCCGCACTATGGCTGGCAGGCACCAGCACAACCATTCTCATAATACACGCAATCGACTGCACAAAAACAACATACATAAACAACGCAACGACATTGTCGGCCGCAACCCTCACCGCAGCCGCACTGTGGCGCTGGTTTGAAATCAAGCCCAACTTACTCTTCGGACTAAAACATCTTAAGTCATATCCGCCCACAATATTGCCCGCCATTGCCGGCACACTGACAGTCATAGCCACAACGCTTCTATTCCCGCAGTCAGTACTAAGCCCCACCTGCGCTATCCCTACGCCTCCCATGGAGGACGTCGTGGCGTTCTTCGGCCACATCGCAATCTTCGCATCAATTGCGGTCACCACAATCACTGTCACGGCAATCGCAATAAATTTGCTCCGATTGAAATACGCCACAAAAAAGACACAAACCCCTCTAGCCTATCCGGAATGGCTAAAAACAGACGCCTCCATTCAACTCGAAGACGAAGACCTGTTTGACCACACAAAATTCGCAACCCACCTGACAACACTTATAGACTCAGACGCCGAACCAACCATCGCACTGATTGGAGAAACGGGGTCCGGGAAGAGCTCCATACTCAATCTAGCCTCCAAACAACTCACTAAATCAAACCCCAACACCTGCATAATCAGACTCAGCCTGTGGCCATTCGAATCTACTCAGGCCGCAATAGCAGGAGTCCTAAACGCAATACTTGAACAACTATCAAACCATGTCCCAGTCTACCACCTCAAGGGACTCTCGACAGACTATATCGACGCCATTGAAGGCACAGGCCTACCGCTAATAAAAGCCATACGCCTCGCCAAGCCAGATCAACCTTCACTGCTCTTAAAGAAAATTGACACAACAGCCCTGGCCACAAGGATAAAGATATTTCTTTGGATCGAAGACTTCGAGCGATTTGCAGGCCTACACAAATCTACAGGAGAGCCAGAGTACGCAAGACTCGGTCCCCTACGCGCTCTACTAAATGAACTCTCTGAACTCAAATCCATCCAAGTACTGCTCGCATCGTCGGCTGCGGATTACAGATTCGATCTCGAAAAACTTGTTCAATTCGCCATCAACATTCCTCGTCTCCAAGAAAAAACAACAAGCGTCACAGTACAAACGAATAGGCAGTTTGCTCTACAAAAATTCCCGGGTGAGATCGATCCGGCAACGCCGGACGAAAGGAACAGACTATGGCCGCAAGCCCCCGACAAGTCTCCTCCTACTTGGCACTCAGACGCAGACCCCGACAGCTTAGCGGGTGCAGTCAGCATACTTTGTTCGACTCCGCGAAAACTCAAACAAACACTAAGACATTTCTCAGATACTTGGGACAAACTACACGGCGAAATAGATATCGACGACCTGTTGATGATATCCGTCATACAAAACACCTCACCAACAATCCATGCGGCCATCGCAAAGCATGTCCGCACACTACGCATGGGCGCAGGTCGCGCAGTTCAAGAGAACAATGAGTCCAAATTTAAAAACGAAATAACGCCACATTTAAACTCACTCAAAGACGACGAAAGGGAAGCAGTAAAACTCCTCTTGAACGAGCTTTTCCCTGGTTGGGACAAAGGCAAGGGCGGTTCAGCAGCCAGCAAGAAACGCCCCCAGGCGCTTGCATCTACACAAACCGACTATTGGGGAAGGTACGCCTCACGTACGCCTCCTTCCGAAGCAGAAAGCGATCAGAGAGCCCTCTCATCGATCGGCGACTGGGCTCAAGGCAAAACCGCTCCACTCATGAGCGTGCTTGCTTCACAAAGCCAGCCCAGTTCTTTGATCACCTTCCTGAGTACGCGTGTTACCGAGGACCAACTACTGACAATACTCGAAGAGACCACATCCACACTCACAAGGATGAAAATTACACACCTGACAGATCGATCCATTGGACCAGAAGGAATCGTCTCAATATGGCTAGCAATGCTAAACAACCGTCCCCCTGAGCAGGCTCTTGCCAAATCACTGCGCAAGCTTATTTCCGATGCAATCCCGGAAAATTTAGTAATCGCCTTCTCTCTTGTTAATATTTTCGCAACAACAAGCAACAACGTCGACAGCCTCATCCCCAAGAGCGAAGCAAAAGAAATCAGCGCTCATCTTTCGAGCGCCATAATGGATTTCTTCAAGGACAAGCCGTCAGAACTTGCAAGCAATCTTGACGGTAGTCGTCCTCATACATTGTTCTGGAGTATCTGGGGCCTCGACAGAATTCGCGCTGAAGACACAAGTGGCTTACCAGGGGAGCAGTGGCCTCAGTTCTCAACAACTCTTCTCGAGAGTGCCTCCAGTTCGCCGGAGATCATGTTGCCCCAGATACTCACATTCGCAACACGGCGACGGAGCCTTATTAGAAACACCGACAAAGGCGGGCGCGCAGTGTTGCCCCAATACTCATTCGACAAAGAAGCAGCAGACCGCTTGTTCGGGACAGGCAAATTACTGGAAATTCTACATGAAACACGTTCCACCACTTTAATGGATCCTGCCTCAAATGAGTCGCGCAACTCAGCACTCGAAGATGCGTAGCCTCAAGATAGCTAGACCTCGTCAAGTGCACTTTACTGAGCAAAACATGCTCCCATCAGTACAAAACCAATTAAAGTTCATGTCATCATGAACGTCCTCGTCACCGGGGCCACCGGCCTCATCGGCAACGCCATCGCGCAGCGGCTCGTGAAGCAGGGCGCCTCCGTCCGCGCGCTCGTGCGCGACCCGGCCCGTGCCGCGAAGCTGCTCCCCGCTTCCGTGCAGCTCGTCCCGGGTGACGTCACGTCCCCGGGCACCCTGCCCGCCGCGATGCAGGACGTGGAGCGCGTCTTCCACGCCGCGGGCATGCCGGAGCAGTGGCAGCGGGACGCGTCCATCTTCGACCGCGTGAACCGCCAGGGCAGCGTCAACGTCCTGTCCGCCGCGCACGCCGCGAAGGTGCGCCGCGTGGTCTACACCTCCACCATGGACGTCTTCGCCGCGCCCCGGGGCGGCGAGCTGACCGAAGCCCACATCGACCCGCACCCCAAGCCCACCGCCTACGAACGCTCCAAGCAGGACGCCGAGCGCGCCGTGGAGGCCATCCGCCAGCAGGGCCTGGACGTCGTCTTCGTCAACCCGGCCGCCGTCTACGGCCCCAGCCCCGTGCACGTGGGGCTCAACTCCTTCTTCATCCAGCTGCTCAACAAGAAGGCCCCGCTGCTCCCGCCGGGCGGCATGTCCGTGGTCTACGTGGACGGCTGCACCGACGTGCACCTCGCCGCCGCCGAGCGCGGCGTCAACGGCGAGCGCTACCTCGTCTCCGACCAGTACGTGAGCAACGCGGACCTCGCGCTCGCCATCAGCCAAGCCGCCGGCACAGGCAAGCCGCCCGCCGTCGCGCCCGTCTTCCTCATGGAGGCCCTGGCCCGCGTGTCCGCGCCGCTCGCGCGCGTGCTCCCCTTCAGGCCGCTCGTCGCGCCCGGCCAGCTGTCCTTCATGCGCTGGGAGGCCCACGTGAACGCGGCCAAGGCCCAGCGCGAGCTGGCCTTCCGCCCCACCCCGCTCACCGAGGGCGTGGCCCGCACGGTGGCCTTCCTGCGCGAACAGGGACTCGTACCGAAGGCCTGAGAAGAACATGGGGGTCCGCCCCACAGGGATGACGGACCCCCACGCGTGCTGTCGCCTGCGAGCTCCAGCATTCAAGTGTGGAGACGCCTCGCGAAGCGCGGAACCGGGTGCGCCACGCCTCACCCCACCGAAGCTTTCGTTCGATGGGCAGGCAGCCAATGCCCTGCCATTCAATGACATGCATCCGGAGTCCTCGGGCTCCCGTAGCCGCCATTCCCACGGGCCCGCCCGCCTGCCCTCCGGCCCGGGGCACGGCGCCCCGTGCGCACTGTTCGACACGGGGTGTCGACGCACGGCGTAGGGCCCACCTTTCAATGCACGCGCGTCCTTTTCGGGTCCAACCCCCGTCAAGGCCGCATGGACCCCGTACCCCTCACCACGGAGTGACACCATGGCATTGCTATCGAACCTGCTGGGCGCGTTGAGCGGCTCCCGCCGGAGAGGCTTCACCGGCGGCGGCTGGAACCGGGGACGCAGCGCCTATGGCCGCCGTCCCATCGGCTTCGGCTCCCGGGGACGCCAGTCTTCCGGCATGGGCGGCTCGCTGGGCCGGATGGTCCTCGCGGGCCTGGGCACCTACGGCCTGCGCCGCTTCATGAACAGGCGCTCCTCACGGCCAGCGGGTTATTAGCGGGCTGCCGTGAGCGGTGGCGCCGGGAAGTACCGTGGACTTCCCCTGGCCAGGCGCCCCTCCACGGCACCCCCACACAGGCACGGGAGCGTTCCACGGACAGCTCCCGGTGCCTGACACCTCGCACTCGCGGTCGCTGCGGGCGCCTCCGCTTGGAGTAGGGTCCCCTCTTCCGTGTCCGGCCACTGGCCGACGAAAGAGGCTCCGCACGCATGGCGAAGGCGAAATACGTCCTGGCCCTGGACCAGGGCACCACGGGGACCCACGTCTCCATCCTCGACACCCGGTTGCAGGTGGTGGGCCGCTCCTACAAGGAGCTGCCCCAGTACTTCCCCAAGCCGTCGTGGGTGGAGCACGACCTGATAGACATCTGGAACACCAGCGAGTGGTGCATCGCGCGCGCCCTCAAGGACGCCGGCCTCACCGGCCGCGACATCGCCGTGGTGGGCATCACCAACCAGCGTGAGACGACGGGCCTCTGGGACCGCGAAACCGCGGAGCCCCTGGCCCGCGCCATCGTCTGGCAGGACCGCCGCACCGCGGACATCTGTCAGCGGCTCAAGGCGGAGGGCGTGGAGCCCCGCGTGCGCGAGATGACGGGCCTGGTGCTGGACCCCTACTTCTCCGGCACCAAGCTCACCTGGTTCTTCAACCACCTGAAGGGCGCCAAGAAGCGCGCCGAGCGCGGCGACGTGTGCTTCGGCACCATGGACTCCTGGCTCGTCTTCAAGCTCACCGGCGGCGCCGCCCACGTCACGGACGTGTCCAACGCCAGCCGCACGCTGCTCATGGACCTGCGCTCGCTCAACTGGGACGACGAGCTGTGTTCGCTCCTGGGCGTGCCTCGCGCGTGCCTGCCGGAGATTCGCGGCAACGCGGAGGTGTACGGCACCACGCGCGGCATGCGGAGCCTGCCGGACGGCATCCTCGTCGCGGGCATGGCGGGGGACCAGCAGGCGGCCCTCTTCGGGCAGGCGTGCTTCAACCCCGGTGAATCCAAGTGCACCTACGGCACCGGCGCCTTCCTCCTCATGAACACCGGCACCCAGCCGGTGCGCTCCACCGCGGGGCTGCTCACCACCGTGGCGTGGAAGCTGGGCAACACCACGCACTACGCGCTGGAGGGCAGCTCCTTCATCGCGGGCGCCGCCGTGCAGTGGCTGCGCGACGGCCTCAAGGTCATCAAGAAGGCCCCGGACGTGGAGGCGCTGGCCGCCAGCGTGAAGGACTCCGGCGACGTCGTCTTCGTCCCGGCGCTCGCGGGCCTGGGCGCGCCGCACTGGCGCCCGGAGGCGCGCGGCCTGTTCGCCGGCATCGACCGCTCCACCACCGTGGCGCACCTGGCGCGCGCGACGCTGGAGGGCGTGGCCCTTCAAATCCACGACCTGGCGGAGGCCATGCGCCGCGACAGCGGGCGGGACATCCCCACCTTCAAGGCGGACGGCGGCGCGGCGGCCAACAACCTGCTCATGCAGTACCAGGCGGACCTGCTGGGAGTGCCGGTGGTCCGCCCGCGCAACCTGGAGACCACGGCCCTGGGCGCGGCCTTCCTGGGCGGCCTGGGCGCGGGCGTGTGGACCAGCCCGGACGCCATCCGCCGCGCGTGGAAGGCGGACCGGACCTTCAAGCCGAAGATGAAGCCCGAGGTCCGCGCGCGCCACCTGGAAAAGTGGAAGCGGGCGGTTGCGCGAGCGTGAAGTGAGACACCGAAGCCCGGCGCATTGAACGCGCCGGGGCTTCCATCGGGCGGGGGAGCGGGTAGAACGGCCGCCATGGCCTACGACCGCACGTTGCTCTCCCCGGATGCGCTCCAGACCTTCCTCGCCCAGCACCCCGCCTGGAAGCACGAGGGCGGGATGATCCGCCGCACCTATGAAGCGCCCTCGTTCCTGGACGGCATCGCCTTCGTGGAGCGCGTGGCGAAGGCGGCGGAGGCCGCGGACCACCACCCGGACATCGACATCCGGTGGCGCAAGGTGACGCTGGCGCTGGTGACGCACGACGCGGGGGGCCTCACGGCCCGCGACACCTCCCTGGCGGCGGAGGCGGACCGCCTCTTCAGCGAAGGGGCATCGGTCCGGTGATTCACGGCGTGCGCGGTACCCTGGCGGCCCTGGCGTGCGCGGTGTCCCTCACCGCGTCGCCGGCCTCCGCCCAGGACGACGTGCCCACGGAGCCCCGCCCGGAGCGGCTGTACTTCAACTCCGGCGCGCTGCTGGGCTCGGCGCGCATGGTGGGCCTGGGCGGCGCCTACGTGGGCATCGCGGAGGGCGCGGCGGGCGTGTCCAGCAACCTGTCCGCCCTGGCCCAGCGCAGCCCCTCCCTGGAGCGCGACTGGGACCTGGGCGTCACCCTGTCCTGGCTGGACCTGCCCTTCACCGGCACCAAGCGCCGGGACGTGGACAACGACGGCCTGGCCGACGAGTCCGTGGACAACCGCCAGCTCCTGGGCGCGCTGATGTTGCAATACAAGCGCTTCGGCATCGGCTTCCTGTGGCGCAACAGCCGCACGGGCTACTGCATCACCCTGGGCTGCCGGGGCGAGGGCGAGAAGCTGCGCGTCTCCCTCACCCAGTCCGTGCTCGCGGGCTCCGTGGCCTTCGGCCAGGACGACTTCATCCTGTCGCTGGGCATCTTCTCCGCGCAGGCCAGCTTCAGTGAGCTGGGCGACGAATCCTGGCGCTACGGCGACACCGGCGTGGCGGTGGACATGCTCTACCGGCCGCACGGGCGGCCCTACCGCATTGGCGTGGCGGTGCGCCCGGAGGTGGTGGCGGGCTGGCGCCGCGACGACGACCAGAGCCCTTCATCGCGGGGCGGCAGGTCTACGCGGCCGTGGTGTCCCCCGCGGTGCTGTCGCTGGGCGCCAGCTGGCGGCTGGGCGAGGGCGCGCACCGCTACAACCGGCTGTCCCCCGCCGCCCGCCGGCAGCTCCAGGTGGACGGGGACGCGCTGCCGGTGCCGGAGGAGGAGCCCCGCGACGCGCTCGCCGGGCGGTGGCTCATCACCGCGCAGGTGGACCTCATCTCCAGCGTGAGCAACGCGGTGCCGTCGCGCTCGTTCTCCTCCACCGCCGAGCCGCAGATCGTAGGCGACACCGCCACCTTCCAGCCGCGCCTGGGCGCCGAATGGGACACCTTCCCGGGCCTCTTGCGCCTGCGCGCGGGCACCTGGCTGGAGCCGTCCCCCTTCCCGGGCCGCAACCCCCGGCCGCACCTCACCGGCGGCTTCGAGCTGTTCGTGCTGCGCTACTGGGAGGACTGGGCCCTCACCGCGTCGTTCGACCTGGCGAGCCGCTACTCCAACTGGGGCGTCTCCATCGGCTTCTGGCGGTAGTGTCTGGGTTTGGTCGCCGGGTGGGTAAACGCGAGGACCATCATGGGTGCTCGCGTCGCCCATCCACGGCGCCCGGAGCCCCACTCGCACCGTCTGGCAGCGGGCGGCCGAGCAGCCTCCCGCGCCGTATTTGCCGGTGTGGGATGGCGTGCGAACCCTGCCGTACACGGAGGGGATTCCATGTATCTGGGGCGGGGGTGGCGCCGGACTGTCGTGGGTGCGACGGTGCTGGGTTTCGCGATCGGCGGAGGGTGGGGGTGCGGGGGCGGGGCGGAGACGCCCGACCCGGACGACTGCCAGGATTCGAAGGTGGGGTGTCCCCCCGCGGAGCAGCCCGGGGTGCCGGGCGACGTTCCACCGCCGGGAAGCGGCACGCAGACGCCGCCGGGCAATGAGACCCCACAGACCCAGCCGCCTCCGGACAAGCCGGAGCAGCTGCCACCCGCCTCGGGGGCCACGCTGTGGCTGGCGAAGGAGGGCGCGGCCCAGGACGACCTGGCGCTGGACCTGGCGGTGGACGCCACCGGGGACTTCTTCACCGCCGCCGTGCACGGCTACGACGACCTGGAGGCGCGCAACCCCACGGATGACGCCGTGGAGCTGGTGCTCACGCGGCGCTCCGGCGCGGGCAGACGCTGTGGACGCACGCCTACGACGTGCGCGTGGACCCCACGCCCGAAGCGCTGCGCGCCGACGTGCACGCCCGCGTGGCGGCGGACGGCGCGGGCGGCATGCTCCTGGCCGGCAACCTCCAGGGCACGGTGGACCTGGGCACGGGCAAGCTCAGCAACGGCGCCATCGTCGCCCGGCTGAACGCGGACGGCGCGACGCTCTGGGCGCACCGGGTGCCCGGCGAGCTGACGGTGAAGGACGTGGCGGCGGACGCGGAAGGAAGGCTCTACGTGGCCTACACCGCGCCGGGCGCGGTGGACCTGGGCAACGAGGTGAAGGGCGCTTCGGCCGGCGTGGCGGTGTTCGCCGCGGACGGCACGGCGGAGCGGGCCTTCGCCGTGGGCAGCGCGGAGTCCGAGGGCGCGGGCGCGGAGCCCCTGTCCCTCTCACCCGGCGCGGACGGCAGCGTGGCGGTGGCGGGGCGCTACGTGGGCACGGTGCGCTTCGGCACCAACGTGACGCAGGGGTCCGGTTCGGGCAGCCCCTTCGTGGCGCTGTACCGGGGGAACGGCACGCTCGGCTGGGCGAAGGTGCGGCCCGGCGTGAAGGGCAGCGTCCGGGACGTGAGCCGCGACGCCGCCGGGGACGTGGTGGCGGGCGGCGACTTCCAGGGCAGCTTCTCCTGGGCGGGCGCGTCGCTGAAGGGCGCCTCCAGCCCCAGCCCCTTCGTGGTGGTGACGGGCGCGGACGGCACCGAGCGCTGGGCGCGCGACCTGGGCGTGGACGCGTCCGTGCAGGGCGTGGCCATCCACGCCACCGGCGAGGTGCTGGTGGTGGGCTACACGTACTCGTGGCTGGAGAACGGCGCCACGGGCACGGACGGCCTGGGGTCCGCGCAGCTCTTCACCCAGCGCTTCGACCCCACGGGACAGCCCCTGGCGTCGCGCCTCTTCCTGGGCGCCACGCCGGAGGCCCGCGGCGAGCTGTACGGCGTGGAGGCGGTGCCGGCGGTGACGCTGATGCCGGACGGGGACGCGGTGCTGTTCGGCTACACGGACCGCGTCACGGACTTCGGCGTGGACAAGCTCAAGCCCACGCGCGGCGACGTGTTCCTGGTGCGCGTGAAGTATTGACTGCCCTGAAGGCCCGTCGCACGCGCGAGCGATAGCGGCTCCCCTCCGTGACTCCCCATCCTTCGGGGCGCGGGGGGGAGCATGACAAAGCGTCCGGGGTGGAGGCGTGCGGCGGCGTTGCTGTGTCTGACGTTGGGCTCCGCCTGCGCGCACTACCGCGTCCAGGCGCCCGGTGCCGCGGGAGCCGGCGCCACCGAGCCGCAGGGGGAGGTCCTCTGGTCCCTGGGCTGGGGCCTGGTCCAGGAGCGGCCCCGGGTGGACAACTGCGAGGACCAGGCGCTCGCGGAGGTCACCCAGAGCACCAACGTGGGCTTCGCGCTCATCAGCGTCCTGACGCTCGGCCTCGCGATGCCGCAGCGGGTGGAGTGGCGCTGCGCCAAGGCCCAGCCGACGCCGGGTGACCTGGGGGTGCGGTAGCCATGCCCCCCGTCATCCACGAGAGCCCCCAGAAGCGCTGGCAGAACTGGCACCAGAGCTACGTCCAGAAGCTGGCGCTCCTGGTGGACGTCTGGAATGCCAATGCCTCCCAGTCCACGGTGCCGGGCTACGTCGACACCACCCAGGGGCTGCAAGGGCTCATCCAGCGGGCCCTCACCGAGCGCCTGGAGATCCGCGGCCTGGGCGGCGGCTGGTCCTTCACCCGGGCGCCCGCCACCAGCGGCATCCTCGTCAACACCAGGCCGCTGAACTACCTCTTCCCGGCGCCCCGCACCCATCCCGCCTACCCGGGCAGGCGCGAGGACCTCCTCTTCGCGCAGTGCGGGGTCTCCGTCGCGGAGCTGAACCACTTCCTGAAGAGCATCGGCAAGTCCCTGCCCACCTCCGGCGCCAGCAACGGGCAGACCATCGCCGGTGCCATCGGGACGGGCACGCACGGCTCCAGCCTGGAGTTCGGCGCCATGCAGGACTTCGTGGTGGGCCTGCACCTGGTGGTCTCACCGGACCGGCACGTGTGGCTGGAGCGGGCCAGCGCCCCGGTCATCCACGACGAAATTCCCCAGAACCTGGGCGCACAGCTCGTCCGGGACGACGCCCTCTTCAACGCCGCCCTGGTGGGCCTGGGCGGCTTCGGCGTCGTGCACGGCGTGCTGATGGAGGTGGAGGACCTCTACTACCTCCAGGCGTACCGCCACCGGCGGCCGCTCACCGAGGAGCTCTGGCGCGCGTTCGACCAGCTCGACTTCTCCGGCATCGCGCTGCCGGGCCCGCCGGGGCTCAAACCCTATCACTTCCAGGCGGTCATCAATCCCAACGACCTGGACCGGGGTGTCTACGTCACGGTGATGTACAAGCACGCGCGGCGCCCCGAGGGCTCGAAGCCGCCCAGCCCCGGCAGCAAGCTGACGCAGGGGGACAGCGCGCTTGAAATCGTCGGCGTGCTGACGGACCTCGTCTCGGAGCTGACCATCCCCGTGCTGTCGAGGCTGATGGAGCGCTTCTACGGGGACTTCGACGACGTCAGCGGGACGCACGGCGAGCTGTTCACCGACACCACCACCCGGGGGAAGGCCTGGGGCAGCGCGGTGGGCGTTCCGCTCGGCCGGGTGCGAGAGACCGTCGAGCTGGCCCTCGCCACCAATCGCGCGTACCCGTTCCCCGGGCTGTTCGGGCTGCGCTACGCCCTGCCCTCCCGGGCCACGCTGGCGTTCACCTCGCACGCGCCCATGACGTGCGTCCTCGACATCGACGGAGCGGCGTCCACCCGCACGAAGACCTACAGCCGCCGCGTCTGGCAGGGGCTCGCCGGGGCGGGAATCCCTCACACGTTCCACTGGGGCAAGTTCCACGAGCTGGACGGCCCGGCGGTGCGCGGCCTGTACGGCGCGGCGCGCGTGGACGCGTGGCTCAGCGCGCGCAAGGCCCTGCTCACCACCCCGGAGCTGCGCGCGGCCTTCGCCAACGACTATCTGCGCTCGCTGGGCCTCGCGTGAAGCGGCTCATCGGACTGTCGGCGGTGGGCGCGCTGCTCGCCTCGGGCACGGCGAGCGCGCGGGACGGCGACAACATCAACCTCTATCGATACGTGCTCGACATGGACGTGCCCGAGTCTCCAGCCCTGGTGGCGTTGGAGGAGGCGCCCCTGCGCGTGCTGCTCGGCGCGGCGCCCAAGCCCGTGATGGCCACGGTGCTGGCCTCGGCGGCACCGGAAACACTCAGCCCCGGCCTCGGCCTGGACATCGCGCCCTACTTCCTCTTCGGCGGTGGCATCCGGAGCCTGTCCAGCTACCGCTCTAACTCGGTGGCGGGCCGGCTGATGCGGGTGCTGACGAAGACGACGGTGTCCGCGGCGCTGCTTCCAGACACCTCCGGCGGGGGCCCATGGCGCGTGGGCTTCGGGCTGAGGACGACGTTCCACGACCCGCACGACCCGGTGCTCAACTCTCCCCTGCCGGAACGGGTCGCGGAGGAGCTGGAGCGCCACGGCGTGCCTCCGCCCGCGGACTCGGACGAGGACGTGTCCGGGCGTGGAGCGGACCTGTCGGCCCTCTTCGACCAGGCCGAGAGGGAGATGCGCTCCCGCAGTGGAGACCTCCAGGTCTCCGCCGGCTGGGGTGTCTCCGCCCGCACGGAGGGAGGCGTGTTCACGGGCGACGGGCTCCGGGACACGCGGCACACGCTCTGGATGACCGGACAGGCCGCGCTCGGCCGGCGCTTCGACGCGCTCGCGACGGTGCAGGGGCTGGACGTGTTCCGCTCCGGCCGGGCGCTGCGCGCCGGGGTGGGCGTGCAGCGGAAGACCTCCGTGGCGGACTTCCGCGCGGAGCTGGCCTTCGACGGCACCGACCAGCGCTTCCACCCGGGCGCCGCCATCGACGTGAAGCTGCCCGGGTGCACGAGCGCCCTCGCCTCGCTCACCACGGCGCCCGGCACAACGGAGGACGCCCCGGTGCTCCGGGGCCAGCTCCAGCTGCGCTGGTACTTCGCGCAATGCCGGTGAGCGAACGGGCCGGCGCGCTCCCCGCGGAGAGGTGGCTACTGCGCGCCCTGCGGGGTGCCGGCCACGGGCGCTCCCGCGGGCCGCTGGTCGGGGGCGGTGGAGGCCCCTCCGCCAGGCCGCAGCGCGTTCTGGCCCAGGCGTGAGAAGTTGATGGAGTTGCTCAGGATGCGCACCGCCTCCTGGTCCGCGTGGAAGCCCATGGAGTTCTCCGCCTCCACGAAGTCCAGGTAGAACTGCGCGCGCTTCTGCAGGTCGCGCGCCTTGGCCAGTGCGTCCTCGGGCAGCCCCGCCTCCTTCGCGCGCTGGAGGTCGTGGATGAGGTCCACCAGCGCGTCCATGGCGATGTTGCGCGTCTGGAAGGTGCGCGTCTGGATGGTTTCCGCCCGTTCGAGCAGCTCCGCCTCGCTCCACTTGTGACAGGTCTGGCAGGCGCGGTTGATGTTGAGCAGCGGGCTGCGCACGTGGTGGTCGCTGACCTTCATCGCCCCCTGGCGCTGGTAGGGCATGTGGCAGTCCGCGCACGCCACGCCGCTCTTCGCGTGGATGCCCTGGTTGTACATCTCGAACTCAGGGTGCTGCGCCTTGAGGACCTTCGCGCCGGTGAGCGCGTGGGTCCAGTCGGCGTGCCCGTCCTCGTCGTAGTAGGCCATGATCTGGTCGATGTTGATGCCCTTGGCCCAGGGGTACGTGAGGCGCTTCTCCTTGCCCTTGAAGTAGTACTCGACGTGGCACTGCCCGCACACGTACGTGCGCATCTCCTGGCGGGTGGCGTCCTGGTTCACCTTGAAGTTGGCCACGCCCTGGCTGGCCTTGAGCGCGGCGATGCCCTCGATGAAGCCGGGGCGCGTGACGCGCAGCTGCATGGTGGACGGGTCGTGGCAGTCGATGCAGGAAACCGGGTGCTCCACCAGCTTGCGCGCCTCCGCGAAGGGCATCTGGTTCATCTTCTCAAAGCCCTTGATGAGGTCCCCGTCCCCCAGCTTCTTGTAGGGCACGTACACGCTGCCGTGGCAGTGGATGCAGGTGCCCGGCTGCTGCGTCACCTGCTGCCGCTGGGTGAAGACCTGGTCCTCGAGCATGTGCGCGTGGCCGCGCTCCTCGCGGAAGTCGGTGGCGAAGGCGTAGCCGCTCCACATGGTGACCAGGCGGGGGTCCTCCTCCAGCCGGCTCTGCGCCACCACGGAGCGCGGGTCCGCCTGCGTGGGCGTGCGCGCCACCGCCTCGCTGCCGCCGTAGCGGGTGCGTTTCTGGTCCACCGTGCGCTTGTAGCCGTCGTACTGCAGCGGGAAGTTCTTCCCCCACACCGCGGGGTCCGTGATGGTGTCGTCCAGCTCCACCACCCGGTAGAAGGGGTTCTTCGCCTCCTGCTTGCGCTCCATGATGTTGACCAGGAGGGCGGTGACGCCCGCCGAGGCCAGCGCCGCCGCGGTCGCGACCACGGCCACCAGCCGGATGCCGCTGAACCACCGGCGCTTCTCCGGAGCCTTTCCGGGCTCGGTCATCGTTCCATCTCCTTACGGATGAGCTCGGGGTTGCCCGACCCTTCGGGGTGGCCCACGGAGTTGTGACAGGTGAGGCACTGGAGCTGCTCGCCGGGGCCCACCTGCTCGTGGCCCGCCGGGGGCGTCTCGATGGTCTCCACGAGGGAGGCGTGGCACTTGCGGCACGCGTTCTCCGTCACCACGCGATTGCCCGGACGCAGGCGGATGGGGTCCGGGAAGGTGCCGGTGGTGAAGTAGAAGGAGTGCCAGAAGCCGTTGCTCGCCTTCGTGTAGTACTTGGGAAGGAAGCCCGCGGGCGTGTGGCAGTCGTTGCAGGTGGCCACCGCGTGGTGGCTGCTCTTGCGCCAGCCGTCGTACTGCTCATTCATGATGTGGCAGTTGGCGCAGGCGGCCGGGTCGTCCCGCAGGTAGGACGCGCCCTTCGCGTACGCGAAGGTGAAGCCCCCCAGGCCGACCGCCACGCCCACGGCAATCCCGAGGATCACTGCCAGCAAGGTGCGGGATGCGGAGGGCACGTGGGCCAACCTAGCGCGGTGCCGCTGAGCGCGAAACGGCCCGGTGCACGGAAAGAGCACCGGGCCCGTCCAGACTTCAAGGAGTGAACCGTCTCAGCCCCCGAGCGCCACGTTCTCCAGCACGCCCAGTGCGTCCGGGACGAGCACGGCGGCGGAGTAGTACGTGCTCACCAGGTAGTTCGTGATGGCCTGCTCGTTGACGGCCATGCGCTTCACGGTGAGGCTCGGCTCCACCTCGTCGGGGATGCCGGCGTTGTGCAGGCCGATGACGCCCTGGTCATCCGGACCGATGCGCATGGCGATGATGGCGCTGGTGTTCTCCCGAGTGATGGGGAGCTTGTCGCAGGGGAGCATGGGCACGCCGCGCCACGCCTGCATCTTCTGCCCCTCCACGTCCACCACCGTCGGGTAGAGGCCGCGCTTGTTGCACTCCCGGCCGAACGCCGCGATGGCGCGCGGGTGGGCCAGCATGAAGCGCGTCTTGCGGCGGCGCGACAGCAGCTCGTCCAGGTCGTCCGGCGTCGGCGGGCCGGAGCGCGTGTTGAGGCGCTGCTTCAAGTCCGCGTTGTGCAGCAACCCGAACTCCGGGTTGTTGATGAGCTCGTGCTCCTTGCGCTCCTTCAGCGCCTCGATGGTCAGCCGCAGCTGCTCCGCGGTCTGGTTCATCGGGTCGTTGAAGATGTCGGAGACGCGGGTGTGCACGCGCAGGATGGTCTGCGCGACGGACAGCTCGTACTCGCGCGGCTTCAGCTCGTAGTCCACGAAGGTGCCGGGCAGCGCGGGCTCGCCGTGGTGTCCGGCGGCCAGCGCGATGGCGGCCTGCCCCGCCTTGTCCTGGGGCTTCTTGAGGTTCGCCTTGTAGCGCTCCACGTGCGCCTTGAGCGCCGGGGACTGGGCGATGAGGGACTCGAACACCTCCTGCGGCAGCGCCATCACCGTGCAGGCCGTGAGGGCCTTGACGGTGAAGGGCCACACGTCGTTCGACTCCACCACCGCCTGGTCGCCGAAGTGGTCGCCGTCCGCCAGCGTGTCCAGCACCACCGGGTCGCCGTACTTGCCGGCCGTCAGCTTCTGCGCCTTGCCATGCGCCAGCAGGAACACGTGCTCGGCGGACTGGCCCGCCTCCACGATGTTCTCCCCCGCCTTGACCTGCCGCTGCGTGAAGCGGCTGGCCAGGGTGCGCATGAGCAGGTCATCCACGTCCTCGAAGCCCCGCATCAGCGGCAGCTTGAGCAGCTCCTGCGGGATGACCTCCACCTTGACGCCGATGTTGCTGAAGTTCAGCCGGTCGTCGCCCACGGTGTACGTCAGCCGGCGGTTGACGCGGAACGTGCCGCCGGACACCTGCACCCACGGCAGCACGCGCAAGAGCCAGCGGGGCGAGATGCCCTGCATCACCGGCTGCGTCTTCGTCGTCGTCGCCAGCTGGCGCGCACCCGCCGTGCTGAGGCTCTGGCCTTCGTGCGCCGCTACGTCCGTCACTGGATTCGTCATGAAAGAATCTCCGGTCGCGACGTGGGACTACGAGCGGCCCAGCTCCACGCTCTCCAGGATGCCGAGCGCGTCCGGGGTGAGCACCGCCGCGGAGAAGTACGCCGTCACCAGGTAGTTCATGATGGCCTTCTCGTTGATGCCCATGAACCGGACGTTGAGGCTGGGCTCGATCTCATCCGGGATGCCCGCCTGGTGCAGGCCGACGACGCCCTGGTTCTTCTCCCCCGCGCGCATCAGCATGATGGACGTGGTGCGCGACTCGCTGATGGGCAGCTTGTTGCAGGACACGATGGGGATGCCGCGCCACGCGGGGATCATGTTCCCGTTCATGTCGATGCTGGTGGGGTAGATGCCGCGCTTGTTGCACTCCTGCCCGAACGCGGCGATGGCGCGCGGGTGGGCCAGGAAGAACGACGGCTCCTTCCACACCGTGGCCAAGAGCTCGTCCATGTCGTCCGGCGTCGGGGCGCCGGAGCGGGTGTGGATGCGCTGCTTCAAGTCCGCGTTGTGCAGCAGGCCGAACTCGCGGTTGTTGATGAGCTCGTGCTCCTTGCGCTCCTTCAGCGCCTCCACGGTCAGCCGCAGCTGCTGCTGGGTCTGGTTCATGGGGTCGTTGAAGAGGTCCGCGACGCGCGTGTGGATCTGCAGCACGGTCTGCGCGACGGCCAGCTCGTACTCGCGCGGGTGCGTCTCGTAGTCCACGTAGGTGCCGGGCAGCACGGGCTCGCCGTGGTGGCCGGCGGCCAGCTCGATGGCCTTCTGGCCGGAGGTGTCCTGCTTCTTCCTGGAGCGGGCCTTGAAGTCCTCGATGTGCTTCTGCAGCGACGGCACCTGCGCCACCACCGCCTCGAAGGCGGACTGCTGGAGGATGAGCGCGATGACCGGCGTGACGGCCTTCGCCGTGAACTGCCAGTAATCCTGCGACTCCAGCAGCGCCTGGTAGCTGTAGTGGTCGCCGTCCGCCAGCGTCTCCAGCACCAGCGGCTCGCCGTACTTGCCGGTGCCGATGCGGTTCACCTTGCCGTGGGCGATGAGGACGATGGAGTCCGCTTCCTTGCCGGCCTCGGTGATGACCTCACCGGCCTTGTACTCCTTCTGCACGAAGCGGTTGGCCAGCGCGGTGAGCGCCTCCACGTCCTCGTAGCCGCGCAGGAGCGGCAGCTCGCCCAGCTCCTGGGGAATCACCTGCACCTTGGCGCCGGTGCTGGTGAAGGTGACGCGGCCGTCGCCCACCGCGTAGGTCATGCGGCGGTTGACGCGGTACGTGCCGCCGGACACCTGCACCCAGGGCAGCAGCTTGAGCAGCCACCTCGAGGAGATGCCCTGCATCTGCGGCTCGGACTTGGTCGTCGTCGCCAGCTGGCGCGCCGCCTGCGTTCCAAGGCTCTGGCTGTTGTCGTCGAACTTCTTCAGGTCATTGGACATGGGGTCACCTTCTCCAGGTTGAGGATTCAAAAGGCTTCGGACTGCGGTTGAACTCAGGGCTTGCCGGCGCGGAACAGCTCGGCGACGCGGGCCGCGGACATGCCCAGGCCGGAGCGGTTCCCGGCCTTGCGCTTCGGCGCCGCGTCTGGCGCAGCTCGTCTTCCGTGTAGCGCGTCACCCCCGCGTGCCACCGGGGGATGCCCGCCATCCACTGCTGGAGCTGCTCCACGTACTGGTGCAGCTTCTCCTGGGCCTTGGCGTCCAGGTCGAAGGCGCGGATGACCACCGGCAGCTCCTTGGCCACCAGGTGCTGGAACTGCTTCATGCGCGCGGTCATCAGCGCGTTGACCACGCTCACGGCCTCGTCCTTGTCCACGCCCAGGAACTTCTGGACCACCAGGACGCAGTTGTTGAGCTCGCCCTCGAACTCAATCTCCTTCTGGTAGGAGAAGAGGTCGTTGACGAAGCACGCGTAGTCCGCGGCGGAGTTCTCCAGCCCGCGCAGCGTGCGGGTGTTGAAGACGTCCTCCGGCACCGCGTCGCCCTTGGAGAGGCGCGACAGGCTCATGGTGAGGTCCGAGCCGAACGTCTTGCGGCGCATCTCCACGTAGTCCACGGGGTCCGGCACGCGGTTGATGAGCTGGTTGTTCAGCTCCCACACCCAGCTGTCCGTCATGTCCTGGATGGCCTTGCGGAACAGCTTGCGGCCGCGCGGCGACAGCGTGCCCGCCGTGCGCTTCCACAGGTCCGCCAGGCCCAGCTCCACCGGGTTGGTGGGCACCGCGGCGTTGGCGGCCTCCACGTCATCCGGCATGAACTGGTGGAGCCGCGCGTTGAACACCTTCGCGCCCGCCATGTCCCGCGTGTTCGCGTAGAGCATGGGGAAGTAGTCGTCCGCGTAGGTGCCCCACACCAGCCAGCACGCCGTCAGGTCCAGCTGCTCCGGCGTCGCGTCCGGGTGGATGAGCGCGCCGCAGAGGGCCACGTCCGCCGCGTCGAACTTGTGGTCGTCCCAGACGTAGAGCCCCACGACGGGCAGCACCTCCAGCATGCCCACCCGCCGCGCCCAGTCCTTGGAGTTCCTGCGCGCGCGGTCCAGGTGGGGGCTCAGGTACGTGCTGTACGGCGTGTAGAACTTCGGCAGCTTCGTGGGGCCCACGTGCTGGCGGGGCACGTGGCTCAGGGAGCGGGCCCGGGCCCAGCCCCAGCGCGCCGGGCGTCAGCGGGAGGCGCAGCGCGGAGGTCCCCAGGCCGGAGGGCACGGGGACGGACAGCGCCGGGCGCTCCTCCGAGTGCTGGTTCATGTAGCGGTTGGAGCGCAGGTGCCACTCGTGGCCGCCGGACTGCCAGTCTTGCAGGCCCCGCAGGTAGGTGAGCACCCGCGCCTGCTCCACCGGGTCGAGGGCGTACTCCGCGAAGAGCCACGGCAGCTCCGTGGCGAAGGTGGTCTCGAACTGCTGGAGCCGGGAGGTCAGCAGGTCGTTGACCAGGTCCGCCGCGCGCTGGGTGTCGCAGTCGAGGAACTTCTCCACCACCAGCACGCCGTTGGAGAGCTCGCCCTCCTCCAGCTCGCGCTCGTAGGAGAACAGGTCGTTGCGCAGGTGCACCGCGTCGGAGAACGTGTCCTTGAAGACGCGCATCGGCCGGCTCTTCACGACGCGCGCCGGAATCTCCGCGGCGACGGCGTGCTCCACCAGGTCCGACGACCAGGGCGCGCCGCCCACCTTGCGGCGCATCTCGATGTACTCGATGGGGTTGGAGACGCGCGCCTCGCTGATGTTCTCGATTTCCCACATCGACTCATCGAGCAGGTGCTTGGTGTTCTCGAAGAAGCGGCGGCGCCAGTCCATGGACATGGAGGGCACGGTGCGCTGCCACAAATCCCAGAGGGCGCGCTCCACCGGGTTGACCGGCTCCGGCGGCGTCTGGGACAGGTCCAGCGGCATGAACAGCGGCAGCCGGTCCAGGTAGGCCTGCCCGCCCTTCACGTCGCGCGAGTACTTGAAGACCTCCAGGAAGTGGTCGTCGAAGTAGAAGACCCAGACGTACCAGTCCGTGATGAGGTCCAGCTCCGGGCCCGGCGCCTCCGGGTGCGTGTACGCACAGAGCAGCGCGTAGTCCATGCCGTCGAAGCGGCGCTCGGACCAGACCTCGCGGTCCGTGCCGTCCCGCGGCGGCCCCAGGATGCCCATCTGGTACGACCACGCCTTGGTGTGCGCGCGAGCCGCTTCCAGGTTCGGGTTCAGGCGCGCCGGCCAGGGCACATAGAAATCCGGCAGCTGGAACGGCTGTTTCTGTCGCGCCTTGGACATGCACACCCCTCGTTGGACCCCGAGGGCTTGTACAGACGTGCACTGACCAACACCAAGACAAACCAGCTCACCCGGAGAGCTTGAGCAATCCAGTGAATAAGGGCTGGCCGGGACGAGACATGAGCCCACCTGGAAGCGTGGCGGGAACCCGGTGGTGGTGGCCATTCCCGCCACTCACGGCCATGACGGACCGCGGCCGGAACCGCCTCGCTTCCCAACACCTGAGAGGACGAAACACCGCGGTGCGGGGAGCGCATCCCTTTCAAGGGACAGCCGGCTCCCCGCGTCTCCGCCAGCGAAGGCAATGCTAGCGGCGCGTGGAGCGGCGCGAGGGCTCTTGCGAGCGGACGTCTTGCGCGTGGACGTCTTGCGCGCGGACGTGCCACGGCTGGACGTCTTGCGGGCGGTGCGGCCGGCGGCGGCGCGGCGGGCCGGAGCCTTGCGGGCGCCGCGCTTCGCGGTGGCCTTCTTCGCGGCGCCACGCTTCGCGG